>JACVJG010000171.1 GCA_015711875.1 Candidatus Solincola jinzensis
TGGACGTGCTTGCCAAGGCTGACGGCGAGTATGGGATCGTAAAGGGGGTTGGGGGGAGTTGAGGCGTCAAGCTCGCTCCAGGCCTCTCCTCCCTCGCGCCTGAGGGGGCGGCCGTTCCATACCAGGACCGCGAACTCCTCGTCGCCGACGGGCGTGAAGCGCTTGACGCTGACCGTGAACCCCTCGCTCGTCCGCAGGCCCTCGCAGCTCTCGTTACCGTAAACCGTCTGCCCAGATACCCCCACCCAGCTCTCCAGGCGCAGGTGGTAGCGGAAGGCCTCGGTTTGCGCCAGGCTCGACAGGGATTCATAGGCCTCGCTGCGCAGCGCGGCTTCCTCCCCGTTACGGGGAGCGCCGCAGCCGGCGGCAAGGACGAGGGTCGCGAGAAAGGCCAGGCAAATGGACGCGAAGGGAAGGGGACGGCTCATCGCGAGCGTATCACCGCCAGCACCTCGTCGCGTTTCTCCTCCATGAGCTCGCGGCTCTTTGCCTCCAGGTTCAAGCGGAGAAGCGGCTCGGTGTTGGAGGGGCGGACGTTGAACCACCAGTCCTCGAACTCGACCGTGACCCCATCCAGCTTATCCACCTTGCCGTGCGAGTAAGTCCGCGCAATCTCCTCCAGCTTGCCCGGGATGTCTTCCACCCGGCTGTTGATCTCCCCCGAGGAGTAATATTTCCTGAAGGGAGCGAGGATCTCGGATAGCGGCTTGCCCTCAAGGCTCAGGATCTCGAGGATGAACATGGCGGCTATGAGTCCGGAGTCGGCGCGGTAATTGTCGCGAAAATAATAATGCCCGGAGTGTTCTCCCGCGAACACCGCACCTGTCTCCGCCATGGTCTGCTTGATGAAGGAATGCCCAACCCTCTCGCGGATGGGGATGCCACCGTAAGCGCGGATGGTCTCCGGGACCACCCAGCTGTTTATGCAGTTGTAGATGATCTTCTCTCCCGGGTTGGCCTCCAGAATGCGCCAGGCGACCATGGCGGTGGTGAGGGAGCCGCTCACGGGCTCGCCTTTGTCGTCCACCAGGAAAACGCGGTCGGCATCACCGTCGAAGGCCATGCCCAGGTCGCCATGCGCCTCCAGTACCCATTCCGAGAGGAGGCGGATGTTATCGGGGTTGATGGGATCGGGCTGGTGGTGGGGAAAGGATCCGTCGAGCTCGAAGCAGTGGGGTACGAGCTCGCAGGGAAGGCGCTCGAAGAGGGCCGGGAGTATCATGCCCGCCATGCCGTTTCCCGCGTCCGCCACCACCTTCAGAGGTCGCAGGGAGGGAACGGAGATGAATCCGAGCACATGCTCCACATAACGGTCCAGCATATCTGCCTCGCTGACCTTTCCCCGCGAGTCCGGCTTTGGGAAGTCTCCCGCCAGGGTGAGATCCCTTATCTCCGCGATGCCGGTGTCCATGCTTATGGGCGCCGCTTTGCGCCGGCAGAGCTTCAGCCCGTTGTATTCCTTCGGGTTGTGGGACGCGGTGAACATGGCGCCGGGCATGTCGAGGGCGCCGGAGGCGTAGTAGAGCATGTCGGTGGAGCAGAGGCCGATATCCGTCACCTCCGCGCCCTGGTCGACTGCGCCGGCGATGAAAGCGCGGGAAAGGGCGGGAGAGGACAGCCGCATGTCCCTGCCGGTGACCAGAACCTTCTCCCCCAGGAAAGTGACGAAGGCCCTGCCTAGACGGTAGGCTACCTCCTCGTCGATCTCATCGGGGTATATTCCCCTCACGTCATAAGCCTTGAAGATCCCGGGATCCACCTCTTTCACGCCCGCCTCCTTTCGCACATGTTAGAATTCTACCATAGCGAGAAGGCGCGTCGCGGGTTCTCGCATGCGCGGCCAGGGCCGTTATACGCGGCTGGGCGCGGCGGTCACGAGGCGAAAACCGCGAGGGCGCGACCGTAGGGAAGCGGTGTCGGGTATCGCGTAAAGGGGGTTTCCATGCGGGAGTCGGTCAGTCTGGACGACGTGATGGTCCTGGGGGAAATGGATCCGGGGGGCATGCTGGCGGCCATCGAGGACTTTCCGCGCCAGTGCGCCGAGGCGCTGAACCTGGGCAGGGAGGCCCTCGAGCTTCCCGACGCGGAGGGCGTATCCAGGGTGGCTTTCGTGGGCATGGGAGGTTCCGCCATCGGCGGCGACGTCCTCAAGGCCCTGCTCGAGGACGTGGTGGGCATCCCCATGAGCGTGCATCGTTCCTACCGCCTTCCCAGCCTGCTGGGTCCGGATACCCTTGCCATCTTCGTCAGCTACTCCGGCAATACCGAGGAAACCCTCTCCGCCCTCGACGATGCCGTTTACCTGGGGTGCAGGGTCATGGTGCTCACCACCGGCGGGAGGCTGCTGGAGCGGGCGCGAGCCAAACGCTTTCCAGCCCTGGTGGTGCCGGGAGGCCTGCAGCCCAGGGCCGCCCTCGGCTACCTGTCGCTGGCGGCGGCGGCGGCCATGGAGAGGATGGGGCTCATCCAGGGTTTTACCAGGGTGGCACACGAAACGGCGGAGTCGCTGCGCGGCAAGGCCGAGGAATGGGGGCGCCTCAGGCCGTCGGAGAGCAATTTCGCCAAGCAGCTGGCATTGCGGCTGCGGGGCAAGATACCCGTGATCTATGGCGTGGAGGGGATCCTGTCGGTGGCCGCCTACCGTTGGAAGTGCCAGCTCAACGAGAACTCAAAGGTCCCCGCCTTCTGTCACGCCCTGCCGGAGATGAACCATAACGAGATCGTGGGATGGCATATGCCGGACGAGTTTTCCAGGAAAGTGGAGGTCATCTTCCTGGCTGAGGAGGACGACGCCTCGAGGGTGGCCAAAAGGGTGGAGATCACGGCGGACTTATTGCGAGACAAGGTGGGAGGTGTTACGGTGCTGCGCGTGGGGGGAGGAACGCGCACGGAGCGTCTTTTCAGCGCCGTTTACCTGGGCGACTTCGTGAGCGCTTACCTCGCGGTACTCAACGGCGTCGACCCCACCCCCGTGGAGGTCATAACCCTGCTCAAGGAGCGCATGGCCTCGGATTCCTGACGGCAAGACGTTGGCCACGATATTTGAATAGGGGCGACGGAAGCGCTTCCTTGTGTGGGATATCCTGCCCCTGCCGTCGTCGACCTTAAAGCCTGCTGCCGCATGTTCCTTAAAAGGAATCCAACGATCCCTTAATGGAAATACAACAAGCGGCGCTTTAAATGGTGTCGTGGGCTTTGCTGGCGGAAAGGCGGAAGGAGAGAAAGGAGTTCCCTATGGCCGGGAAAATCGGTAAGCGCGCGAAACGGCTCTCGGCGCTCATGGCAGTGGCGATACTTGCGGCGGCTTGTTCGCTGCTGGCGGCCTCGTGTGCAAACCAGCCGGAGCAGGGGGCATCCGCCTTGGAGGGACCGAAATATCCCCCGGGGACCAGCGAGGAGATGCTGGTCGAGACCACGGGAAGCGGCGCCGTTTCGTCCCTGGGCCAGGAAAAGGAAACGGGCGCGGATGATGCCGGTGACAAGGACGGCTCACCCGGCGCCTCGGTGGAGCTGGCGGGAGTGCGCTTCACGTTGATGGAGGCAAGGCGCACGGACTCCAACGCGGTGGTGGTGGGCGCGGGTCAGCCCGAAGTCCCGGGTGATTACCTCGAGATGGAGGTCCGCGTGGAGAACGTGAGCGAGGGCATCGTTGACCTCTCGGAGTTCTCCTTCCGGCTGTGGAGTCCCGGCATCAATGCCCATTCCTACCAGGAGTACTACGGCGCCGATCCCAGGTTCGGGAAGTACGTCTCCGACAACATGGTCTCGCTGGTGCTGTTGGATTATGCTACCCTGAAGCCGGCTTCGCGCAAGCTGAAGGCGGGCGAGACCCTGGATGGCGCCTTTCTGTTCTGCGATCTCAACCCCACAAGCGTTGAGCGCAACCAGGAGGTCGTCAAGGAGACGACCAACCTGGTGGTGCGCAAGCAGCGCGGCGCCGGCGCCGGCGGGGAGGCGGAGATAAACCTCGCCGCCTACACTGACTGAGGACGGGAGGCGGTTATGCGCGCGCTGAAAAGGGGTTTCAGGAGCTTCCGCCGCCATCCCGCTGCCAATCTTGTAGTGGTCCTGCTGTTGTTCGTGTGCCTGACCTTTTCCCTCTCCATGCTGGCGGTGAAGATGGCCGCGGACAGCCAGACCGAGGCGGTGAAAAGGAGGGTGGGCAATTACGGCGAGATCCGCTCCAGCTCAGGGTACATGATGGCCACTTTCGAGCGAGAGAGAGGGAAAAGCGAGGCGGAGCGCGCGCGTGAGGCCCGCAGCATGTCGGAGGAAGAGAAGCTGGAGGAACGGGCGAAGACGCTGGTGCCGGAGGAGCTGGTCGACGGCTTCTCGCGCCACCGTTACATACTCACCTACGATAAGGTCCTCACGGCCGGTATCACCGTCCCCGGGATAAAGAACGTGGAACTCGCCTCCATGCTCAACCTGAGCAAGGAGATAAAGGAGGGCGCGGCGGCTTCCGGCATAACCGAGCACACCTTCGTTTTCGAGGGCAATACCAACGGGGCCTCCGCCTCGGAGTTCCTCAACGGGTCCAAGCGCCTTATATCCGGGACCTTTTATACCTATGCCGACCATCTCCAGGCCAACCCCGTGGTGCTGGTGGAGAAGAACCTGGCGGAGGAGAACGAGATCGGGGTAGGGGACACGGTGACGGCGCGCGTCAGCGGCGAGTCGGGAAGGAACGCGGAGGTCGAGCTGGAGGTGGTGGGCATCTACGAGACGGTGGAAGCGGAACGACAGAGCCAGAAGGGGTCCTTTGCCACCTTCAACCCCGCGGGGAACAAGTTCTTCGCTCCCCTCTCGGTGGTGCAGGCGCTCAATAAAACGCCTGGATACGTGGAGTTGGGCTCGTATTATTTCGACAACGTGGACCATAGCGGGGAATTGCAAGAGGCGTTCGCGGAGGCGAGCCGAGGCTCGGATCGCTATGAGTTCGTGACCGATCAAGCCGATTACCAGTTGATCTCTGAGCCCCTGGAAAAGGTTGGCAAGACCTCGCTTATCGGGTTCTTGGGAGCGCTGGGAGCCTGCGTCCTTATCATCCTCCTGGCCATGGCCATTATCATGGGTGGCCGTACCCGTGAGCTGGGGGTCCTGAAGGCCATCGGTGCCACGGACCGCCAGGTGGTGGCGCAGTACGCCGTGGAGGTTGTCTGCGTCTGCCTCGTCGCCATAGCGCTGGCCACCGCGGCCACGGCTTTGGTCAGCCAGGGCATCGGGGACTGGTTGCTCTCGGGCAGCGGAAAAAATAGCGTAATGGAGGAGGAGAAGGAAGCCTCCGGGTATGGCGCCATGATGGCCCGCCTCACCGAGCGCAACCTGTACAAGGAGGGCGGGCTGTTCTCCGTCCCCAGCGCCCAGAAGGAGGAAGCGCGACTGGACGTGGTCTACCAGGGGAGGATGCTGGCCTACGGCATCCTGATTCTGCTGGCGATCAGCCTGCTGGGCATGGCCATACCGGTGGCGTGGATAACCCGCCTCAGGCCAGCCCGGGTCCTGAGTATGGAATGAAGGAGGTCTTGATGGCGACTGTTGTGGAATATAATGGCAAGGAAAGCGGGAATGCGGACGGTTCCCTGCTGGAGGTGGCGGGGGTTTCCAAGACCTTCCATGGCAAGGCGGGCGAGGTCAGGGCGGTGGATGGGGTCTCCTTCTCGGCGGAGAAGGGGGAGGTGGCGGTGATCGTGGGCCCATCGGGGTCGGGAAAAACCACCCTTCTCTATCTCATGGGGTCCCTGGAGAAGCCGGATGAGGGTCGGATAATGGTCTCCGGCGAGGATATCTGCGCCCCCGGCGCGGATCTCATATCCTACCGGCGCAGGAAAGTGGGCTTCGTCTTCCAGTTCTTCAACCTCGTGACCGCCCTTACCGCCCTGGAAAACGTCACCCTGCCCATGGATCTCTGCGCGGTGCCCTCGGGAGAACAGTTGAGGAGGGCGGTGGAGCTCCTGGAGCGCATGGGCATAGACGGCAGGCTGCAGCATACCCGGGCCAACCGCCTGAGCGGGGGAGAGAAACAGCGCGTGGCCATCGCCCGCGCCCTGGCCAACGACCCCGAGATAATCCTGGCCGACGAGCCGACGGGGAACCTGGACAGGGCCACCGGCAGGACGGTGGTGGATATCCTGGCGCGGCTGGCCCGGGAGGACGGCAGATGCGTGCTCATCGTCACCCATGACGAGTCCATCCTGGAGGTGGCCGACCGCGCCTTCTATATGGCCGACGGCAGGTTGAGCGCCAGGTAGGAACGGCGCTCCCCGCGGTTTCTTTTGCCTTGACAGGCAAGGGACGCGTCTCTATCATTATTGTTTGTCGTGCAATGAATTGGAGGAAGTGAAGCGCGCGAGGAACATGAAGACCTACAGCGTTAAAAAGGCCGATATAAACAGGTCGTGGTACCTGGTGGACGCCGAGGGCATGGTCCTGGGGAGGCTAGCGGCGGAACTCGCCAAAATCCTCCGCGGCAAGAACAAGCCCATCTTCACCACCCATATGGACGTGGGCGACCACGTGGTGGTGGTTAACGCGGATAAGGTCGTGCTCACGGGCAACAAACTGCGCGACAAGGTGTACTACAGGCATTCGGGTTATCCCGGCGGGCTGAAGGAAACCCCGTACGAGGTACTACTCAAAGACAAGCCGGAGCTGG
>JACVJG010000172.1 GCA_015711875.1 Candidatus Solincola jinzensis
CGGGTGGCCAATCCCGTGGGAGCGGCAGAGCTGGCGGAGGTCGTGGCCTCGCTCTGGGAGGCGGGAATGCACTCGGTGAGCGTGACGGGAGGAGAGCCCCTGTTGCAGGCGGAGGCCCTATCCGCCCTTCTGCCTTTGCTGCGGGAGCGGGAGATCCCCGTTTACCTTGAGACCAACGGCACGCTTTACGATGAGGTGCAAGGGCTGCTGCCCTGGCTGGATTTCATCGCCATGGACATAAAGCTCCCTTCCTTGTCGCAGGGAACGGACCACGGAGAGGAACACCTCCGCTTCCTTCACGCAGCACGCGGGAAGGAGCTTTTCTTGAAGATGGTTGTGGACGGCACCACCGCGCCGGAAGAGGTTACCTGCATGAGTCGACGGCTTAAGGAGGAGACCGCGCATCTCACCCTGGCCCTGCAGCCTGCCTGGCGTCGCGGGGGCCGGGGCCTGAAACCACGCCATGCCTGGGAGCTGGCGCGCGCGGCGGCGCCCTTCTTCGCCGGCGTGAGGGTGGTGCCCCAGATGCACAAGGCGTGGGGAATAAGGTAGGCATCAGGCTGGTGGAGCCAGCCTCCTCGCTGTTCCCTTGCCGCGATGATGATGCCAGTATCCCGCGCGAGGGCCCAAAATGCACCGGGGCCCTTCCTCGCCTGCTACGGGGCTTGCGCTGCGGTCTGGATGGCCATATCCTGAGCGAGAGCCGCGGAAAGGATGTTGTGCAGAGCCGCAGGCTGCTTTTAGATGATCTATCTCTTATCGTGATAGACGGTGGCAGGATATGATAGCAGCGGCGGCATGGAGAGCGTTGCGCTGTTCCTGTTCGCCGACCGGACCTCAGTTCTCAACCCTCTAAGAAGTAGAAACACGGGAGGGGTCGATAGATATGGGAGAGCGCGAGTCGGAAGGGGTGAGGGACCAATACCGCGAGGCGCGGGAAAAGGCGGTGAGCGAGCTGGCCGCAAAGGACCCTACTTGGATGGCCTCCCGCGCCGGGGTGACTTACTCCTACGCGGAAAGGGGTTTCAAGGTCCCGTTCCTGGGCGAGGTGCTCACCGTTTCCTATCCCGGGGGAGCGGTGTGCCGCGCTGGTGATGAGCCCGCCGGTCCGGAGGAAAGCCTTATCGTGCTCCATTACCTGGTGACTGCGGATGGCGGCGAGGTGGAGGGGCGTTGGGTGGCTTACCGGGACCTTCCGGGAGCCCGCTACCACGAGCCCGCTTTCCGCGCCGATGTCGAGCTGCCACTTTCCCGCGCCTTGGAGGGACGCCTCCAAGACCTGCGCGGCTGGGTGGAGCGCCACGCGCAAGTATTGGACCTCCCTGGTGACGTGGCGGCAGCATGGCAGGCGCTGCCTCGCGTTCCCCTGCTCCTCATCTTCAACGAGCGCGACGAGGAGTTTCCCGCCTCCGCCAGGGTTCTTTTCGACGCCTCGGCGCCAGGGTACCTTTCCACGGAGGACCTCTCGGTGCTGGCGGAGCTGGCCGCGGCGCGCATAATCGGAGATATCCGAGGTAACAGAGGGAACTAGTGGTGAAGGCCATGCCTGTTAACCACCCGGTGCCTGGCTCAGGGAGCATGGCGGCCAGTCTTTTTGCTTTCTCTGCAAAGCGGGGATCAGCGAAGGAAGGATCCGGACGAAAAACTCGGCCGTAGCCTGCGCCGCTCTCGATCAGGCATAGGAGGCTTTCCCGCCAGAGGCAGGCAATGAGCGAGGCCGTGACGTCAGACCTGTCCAAACCGCCTCCATATGGTTTATGATAATGGCCAAGGTGGCGGAACCGCGAGGGGGAAAGGAGGCCTTGACCCGCGGCCCTGGTCGGCACCGGAGGTCGGCGGCGCGCCGCAGGAACAGGGATGCGATGCGCAGGGTACTTGTGCTCAATGCGTCATACCAGCCGCTGAACCTCGTCAACGTTAAGAGGGCTGTGGTGATGGTGCTCAAGAACAAAGCCGAGATAATCGAGGAACTGGATGAACGCCTGCATTCGGAGCGCATGTCTCTACCGTACCCCACGGTGATCCGTCTGGTATATTACGTGAATGTTCCGTACCGCGCCGCTTCCCTGAGCAGGAAGGCGGTTTTCATAAGGGATGGATATACCTGCCAGTATTGCGGCGCTCGCGCCGAGAGCATAGATCACGTCATACCGCGCAGCCGCGGCGGCAAGCACGTGTGGGAGAACGTGGTGGCCGCCTGCAGGAGATGCAACACGCGCAAGATGAACCGGCTTCCCTCCGAGGCGGGGTTGAAGCTGGCGCGCAAGCCGGTGGAGCCCCACGATCATATCTGGATCTTCAGCCAGGCGGGAGATATACACCCCTCCTGGGAGCCCTACCTGGAGACGGCGCTGGTGGGATGAACGTATTGGGCGCGGGCATCCTCCAGCCGCTAGAAGAGGGGATCTTCCGCATCGAGGTTCCCATCCAGCACGAGCTCAAGAACTTCAACCTTTACCTTTTTCTGGGTGAGCATCCCGCGCTCATCGACGCCGGCCCTTACCACCCTCTCCTTCAGGAAGTGGTGACCGAGGCGTTGAGGCAGGCCGGAGCGTTGGAGTTGGAGTTCATCTATATAACCCACTCCCACATCGACCATTTCGGGCTGGCGGCGCGCCTGCGCTCCTTGACCGGAGCCGCCGTGGGCGCGCACCGCTGCGAAAAGCCGCGCATCCAGCAGGCAGGTGCCCGCCTGGAAGAGGAATACCGCTGTTATTCCTCTCTCTCCGAGCGCATGGGCTTCCCGCGCGAGGTGGCGGAGGCCATTTTCTCCCTGGCGCGCGTGTGGACCGGCCTGTCGGAACCCTGCCCGGTCGATCTCACCCTCATCGGCGGCGAGACGCTGCTGGCGGGGGACAGGGAGCTTGAGGCGTTGCATACTCCGGGGCACACCGCGGGCCATCTCTGTTTTTTCGAACCTGGCGAAGGCCTGTTGTTCTCCGGCGACCACCTCATGCGCTCCATCACCCCCAACCCCGAGCTTTACTGCCCGCCCAAGGGCGGAGAGCTGACCGGCCTTCCGCAGTTTCTTGCCTCTCTGGAATCGCTGCGAGACTTCGACATAAAAACCGCCTACCCGGGGCATGGCAAGGCCATCCAGAAGGCTGCTAGGAGGATAGAGATGAACCTCCTCCATCACCGCAGACGCCTGGAAAAAACCCTGGAGGCCGTGGATGGCGGCTGTGCCACAGTCTGGGAGACGGCTCTCCATCTCTTTCCTCAGATCAGGGACAAGCGCCCGCAGGTGGACCACTTCCTGGCTCTAAAAGAGGCTTTGGGGCATCTGCTCATCCTGGAAAGGGAAGGAAAAGTGCGCTGCGACCGCGAGGGAGAGGTATGGAGGTTTTTCTCCTGTTCCCGCTGAGCGAATGTATCATCTGGGCAAGCTCATTCCCGTAGATCTCGGCCACTCGATTGTTCCTGCGTGAAAAACAGACAAGGGTAAGGAGCGATTCTCGCTTGAACGATCTGCCCCAACTTTTCATGAGGTCAGTGGAAGAGAGAGCGAAGACCTCGAAGCGCTCGCCGAAATTGAAAACCCCCAGGTGCCTTGATAATATGGTGTGGAAACAACGGGTTGACGGTGCCCTTGTAGCTCAGTGGATAGAGCAGTGGCCTCCGGAGCCACGTGCGGGAGTTCGAATCTCCCCAAGGGCGCCATTTTTAAAGGATTCTGGGGTGGCCGAAACCACGCGCTGCTTCAACTGCACTAAGGAGATCCCCGTGGGGGTCGACAATTGCCCCGTATGCGGTTTCGCTCTTTCCGGGGGGCGCATCGAGGCCATCAAGGAAGCCGCGGAACTCAATTCACGGGCGCAGCTCCACGATTCCAGGGGGGAGTGGGAGCAATCCATACCCATGTACCAGAGAGCCGTCGAGCTCTACCCCGAGTTCGTGGTCGCTCAATATAACCTGGGTATCGCCCTGGGGAAGGTAGGGCGTCACAGCGAAGCCATGGAGGCCCTGGGCAGGGCCATCAAGTTGAAGCCCGATTTTGCGGCCGCTTATTGCGCGCGCGGCGATATCCTTGCCAGAATGGGCGAGTATGACGCCGCGGTGAGGGACTATTCACGCGCCCTGGAGTTATATCCGGATTACGCCCAGGCATACTATAAGCGGGCGCTGGCATGGGTGGAGAAGGGGGGCGTAGAGGAGGCAATACAGGACCTCGAGGACTACCTCTTCTATAAGCCCCATGACGCGCGCGCCCGCCGGCGCCTGGAGAGACTCAAGGAAGGAGTGTGACCGCCATGGCCGAACTGGAGGGGCTGCGGCGCGCCTATGCCGACAAGTCGGGACGCGAGCTGATGGTCTGGACCTCGGGAGGCCATTACTTCCGGGGTGACCTGCAGGAGATCAGCGCCGATGGCTTCCTGGTCCTCAGGGACGTGAGCTGCACGCTGGCCGGCGAGCGGCATGAAAGGGAGATGGTCCACATCAGCGTCGCCGCCATAGACGCCGTGTCCTGATGCCTGCTCGCCACTGGAGGACAACAGGCGCTACCGCTTCAAAGCCTCCGCAACTGCACGAAGTTCATCTGCAGGTTGGCGAGGGTACCCCGGAAGGGCCTGAGGAGATCCTCTGATATCTTGCCCTCCCCGCCCTTGATCAGCGCCTCCAGCAGGTCGATGGCCAGAGACGCCTGCTCGAAATCACGGTATTTCAGGTTCACGCTCTCCGGCAGCCCCATCTTTAAATAGCCCATGCTGGCGAGCTGGTTCATCATGGTGAGGGCGACTTCGGCCACGGTGACTTTTTCCAGGCTCTCCTCCACCAGGCGTCGGAATTCCTCCTCGCTCATCTTCTCTTCTTCCGGCTCGCTGTCTCTAGCGGCGTCTCCGGCTGTCGCCCCCGGTGTACCGCCGCTGACGCCAGCCTCCCCCGCCTCGGCATCGGCCTTTGCCTTCTCGCCTTCCATGCGCACGCTCGCGGGCGTGTCCTCGCCGCGCTCCTCTCCGGGCTCCTTGGCGCCCGTGCTCCTCCGGCCGCGCGTCCCCGGCACTTTTTTGCCGCCCGCTTCCGCTCCGGAACCCGAAGCAAGGTCGTCGCCGGCGACCTTCTTCGCTCCGCGTGTTACGGCCTCCTGGTGGCGGGTTTTCTTCTTCTCCCCTTCCTTGCCTGCCTTATCGCGAGGGGTAAGATTTTTGTCAGCATCGGAAGCGGGATTTCCGTCTACAGGGGCTTCAGACTTGGATTTCGCCCTTCCGCTCGCCGGGTTTCTCTTCCTTCCCTTTTCTGTGTCAGACATCTCAACACCCTCCTTTCAAGGGAGATTATACCAGTGTTTACAAGGAGACTGGCAGGCTGCCCAGCGCGGTACAAGAGGATGAACGCTGGGCAAGAGAAGGATATCGTAGGCGCGCAGAGCGGGAGGCGGTGGCAAGCAGGACCATAGGAGCCTCGCCTGGAGAACTGCTGCAAGAGAGCATGACGTTGGCCGTTCCCTGGGCCATGCATTTGGGCTATGATATAAAAGGATCGCTTGCAAGGCGGATTTGAAAACTGCAACAGGTGCATGTAGGGGTGCTCCCGAGCGGGGGCTGAGAGCATACCCTTGAACCTGATCCGGGTAATGCCGGCGTAGGGAACGTGCAAGTAAGTCGCGCTTTCGGCGTCGCATACCTCATCAGGTAGCGGCGCCTTTTTTCGATACGTCGCGCCCCGATGCTTGGGAAAAGGCGTCGTGGATGGCGCGTACGGGGACCGGCGGGGCGGGAAACGACGCGTAGGCATGCGACATAAAATGGAGGGGAGAAGATGACCCTGGAGGAAACGGCCATAACCTCGGCTATAGTACGCTCCTTCGCGGAGGAGTTCCTGGAGGATCTTGAGCTGGACGTGGCGGTGGCGGGGGCCGGCCCCAGCGGCCTCACCGCCGCGCGTTACCTGGCTAGAGAGGGAGCGCGCGTGGCGGTGTTCGAGCGCAACCTTTACGTGGGTGGCGGCATGTGGGGCGGGGGCATGTTGTTTCCGCGCATAGTCGTCCAGGAGGAGGCGCGCGAGATCATGGAGGAGGTGGGTGTCGGCCTCAAGCCCTGCGGCGAAGGCCTCTACGTGGTGGACGCCGTAGAGGCGGTATCACGCAGCGCGGCGGCAGCCATCGAGGCGGGCGCCCGTATCTGGATCGGCATGGGGGTTGAGGACCTGGTGCTGAGGGAGGGAGAACGTGTCTGCGGGGTGGTTCTCAACTGGATGGCGGTGGAAAAGGCGGGCCTGCACGTAGACCCTCTCGCCCTGAAGTCGCGCCTGGTCATCGACGCTACGGGCCATGATGCTGAGGTGTGCCGCACCCTGGTGAGGAAGGCGCCGGGATTGCGTCTGCTGACCGGCGATGGCGCGGTGGCGGGCGAGAGATCGATGTGGGCCGAGAAGGGGGAAGCGGCCCTGGTGCACAACACTCGCCAGGTTCATCCTGGGCTTATCGTGGCGGGGATGACCGCGAACGCCGTTTTCGGGTCTCACCGTATGGGTGCGGTATTCGGGGGGATGCTGCTCTCGGGTCGGGCGGCGGCCTGCCTTGCCTTGGAGCTCTTAAGGCAGGGAGCATAGCGAGGCCATGCTTGAGTCGGGGCGGGATGTCGCCATCGCGGTATGCACGCGGGACATGCGTCGGGGTTCGGCAGATGCTTTGGGTGGTTTG
>JACVJG010000173.1 GCA_015711875.1 Candidatus Solincola jinzensis
ATGGATGGCGGCTCCATGGTAGTGCATCCGCGGTCCGGCATAGTGGCCTCCTCTCCGCGCTTTCGAGAGCATGTGCTGTTATGCGAACCAGATCTTACCGGTGTCTGGGCGGAGAGGATGTCTCAACCTATCCACAGATACGCGAGGAAGGGCGCCCTCCCGGGGCCAACGAGGGTCATCGATCTGGGTGGACAACGAGGTCCATCCGCGGGGGGGCGCCCGACCATACATATTAATATAACGGAAAGTGGGATGACGCCCGGGAGAGAGGAAGAAGAGGTGCTCCAGGCGCTGCTCCTGGGTATTCGTGACTACGTGCGCAAGAACGGCTTCAGTGACGTGGTGCTGGGGCTCTCGGGAGGAGTGGATTCCGCCCTCACCGCTGCGCTGGCCGCTATGGCCCTGGGGCCAGAGAGAGTGCATTGTATCTTCATGCCCTCCATGTTCACCTCCGACCTTTCCCGCGAGATCGCGGATAAGGTGGCTGGGAACCTTTCTGTATCCCTGGAGATCTACGGCATCGATGGCATCCTGCAAGGCTACTTGCGTGATGCTGGCCAATCACTGCGGGGACCGGGGGAAGGCCTGGCCATGGAGAACCTGCAGGCGCGCATACGTGGAAACCTGCTCATGAACATCTCCAACAGCAGGGGATGGCTGGTGCTGGCCACCGGTAACAAGTCGGAGCTCTCCATGGGTTATTGCACCCTGTATGGAGACATGGCGGGCGGGTTCGCGGTGATCAAGGACCTGTTCAAGGGATGGGTATATCGCCTCGCCCGCTATCTCAACGAGAGAGAGGGCAGGGAGGTCATCCCCCGCGCGGTCATAGAACGGGAGCCCTCGGCGGAGCTGCGCGAGGGACAGAAGGACAGCGATTCGCTGCCTCCTTACGGGCTTCTCGACCCTATACTGGAAGACTACATCGAGAACGGGCTCACAATCGGGGAGATGACGGCCAGGGGGCATGATCCGGCGCTGGTGGAGGAGGTGGTCAGGCGCGTGGACGCCAACGAGTACAAGCGTCGTCAGGCCCCGGTGGGGATCAAGATATCCCCGCGCGCCTTCGGGCGCGACTGGCGCCTCCCTATCTCCAAAGGCACCGGGGAATAGCTTTCTTTTCACGCCATATTGATGAATAAGAACCGCGAGCCGACCATGCGTCCGTGACGCCATCGAGACGAACCCGATCCGTCTTGCTGCCGGCCTCTCAGAAAGGTGAGCGTGCGAGCGCGGATGACTTCCCAAGGCGCGTATGGACCCCGGCCGCGGTTAGCGCGGGGCATGCTTGCGCGAGATATAAGGTGCTGCCCGCGAGCTGGGGGTTGGATACAAGGGCGAAGCGCAGGGCGGCAGGCAAAGGGAATCCTTGCGTGTGTTTTGACGCATGGCTTCAGTCCCCTTGCCTTCCGAGGCCGTCGACGATATATATCCCTGCTCAAGTGCCACATTATGGTATTATGTCTGCGTTTGCGGATATATCCCTGCCACACAGAGGGAAAAAGGGTCGCGTATCTCCGGCGCTCGCTTTCACGCCGAAGCGCAGGGTCGCTTACCCGCGCTTCGGAGGATTTTAGGCTAGTCGGTCCGCGAACGACCGGCTGACCTTCCGCTCTTCCAAAACCTTACACGCGCTTGCCCGTGTCGCATGCTCTCATCGTCCTCACGCGGGCCCGCCTTCGGGATGGTCTCCGGCCGCTCCTGGGGCCGCGGCCTCGGCCGTGGCGCCCTGCCGCGATATCGCTCCCATGATCTGCGCCGCCAGAGCTTCCAGGACGCCGCCGGTGCCTCCTCCTGCTACCAGGATCTGGGGGACGAAGGAGACGCCGCTGCGGGAGAGGGCGTCCACGGAGTTCACCAGCGCGGTGGGACCCTGACCCAGCGCCTCCACCTGCGCCTTGTAGGCCTTGGCGCGGGCCATGCCCACCGCCTCCACCTCCGCCCCCTTGGCGGCCCCGGTCTCGCGGATATAGAATGCCTCGCCGTCCGCTTCCGCCTTGCGGGCGTTGGCGTTGTTCGATTTTATCTCCACGCCCACTTTGGACTTGGCCAGCTCCGCCTGCATGTCCGCGGTGCCCTTGGCCTGCTCGGTCTCTATACGCTGGATCTGGGCGTCCTTCTGCTTCTGGAAGGTCTCGATCTCCTGGCGGGCGATCTCCCGTTCCGTGAGCACGCGCACCAGGTCGGGCGGAAAGACCACGTCCTGGATGTAGACCCCCTTGGTCTCCACCTGGTAATCGTCCAGTTTGGCGCGGATGTGGTCGTAGGCCTCCTCCTGCACCTGCTGGCGGGTCTCGATGAACTGCACCGCCTGCATGGACTGCAGCTTGTCGCGGAAGTGGTTGCCCACCGCCGCCTGCAGCACCTCGTTCACCAGGTTCTGCATGGTCCCCACCATGGATATGACCTTGGGGGCGCGGGTGTCGGGCACATGTATCTGAACCTGCAGGTCGATGGCGAAGATGAATCCCTCCCTGGACTTGGCCACGATCTGCTTGAGCTGGCGGTCCAGGAGGTGGGCTTCCGAGGTGGCCTCGGCCCAGTTGAGGGTGAGGATGGCGGTGGGAACGATCTCCGCCTGGTAAACCCTGGGATTGATGGGATACTTGCCGGTGCGCAGGGGTTCCTGCCAGATGCCGCGATGGCCCGGCCGCACCAGCGACCCGAACTTGAACTCCACCCCCGAGGTGTCCACGGTGGAAAGGCCGACGTAGGCCTTGATCACCGCTACCTGGCCCTGCTCCACCATCAGCATGGGCACCAGTTCCACCCCCACCAGGAAGGGGTTGAGGGCATAGGCGCCGTAAAGGAGAGGGTCGTGCTGCAGTCCGATCTTGCCCCCGCTGTCCAGAAAGGCCTGGAAGTCCTGGTAGTTGTTGTGCAGGTTGTTCTTGCTCCCCAGCAGGGCCTCTATGAGCTCCAGGTCGCTGGCCCCGGCGGCCTCCATCTCCGCTATATCCTCGAAGCCTCCCAGGCGGCTGGCTATGGCGCCGGAGGGCAGGGGGTCACCCTCGTAGGTGGTCACGATGCCCACCATGTCGATGAGGTGCTTGCCGTCGGCGCTGGGCTGGGGCGAGATGCGCACCAGGTCGAGGTGGCTGGGGTGAAGGCCGAAGGACTGGGGAGTGAGCACGCCCTCGCGGTCCGCAAGCTCCCTTAGTTCCGGCGATACCGGCACGCCGTAGACCTGGTTCTTGGTCACCACCAGGAAGGCGACGGGATGGATGGGGACCATGGTGCCCGGGGGAAGCACGGGGCGCTGCACGCCTTTCTGGCCCCCGTTGGCGATGAAGCCGTCGAGATCGGTGAAGTTTCCGAATTCCTTCTTGTAAACCGCCGATTTCGCGCCGATGGGCAACGGCTGGCCCACCTGGGCGATGACCACGCCGATCTCGCCCGCCGGCACCTGCACCCAGGGGTATTTCTCCACGCGGTAGAGGATCCAGAACTTGAAACGCAGTCCGGGCATGAGCAGCTCGGCCTGGTAGCCCGCCTCGCCATGGAAGGCGATGGGGTTGTCCTCGGAGAGCTTCTTGAAAGAGAAGCGCTTGATGACCAGACCCACCTGCGTCGGCCCGATGCGCCGGAAGGAGGGAAGGGTGAGAAGAAGCATGACAGCGACGACGACGATCGCGACAGCCCAACCCATGATGCCACCTCCGTTTTCTGGGAATCAGCATTACAATGGCGCCTTAAGCAAAGTCTATCATATGGCGTTCGTGTCGCGCAGGTTTATAGATAGAATCCTGCAGGAGCAGGGGGGCAAAGCGGCTTCGGCGCACGGTGGTCATGCCGCAGTCCGCAGGTTGGAAGGCTGGTGGAACTGCATCATCGCGGGTCCGTCAGCCGATCGTGGTCTCGCGACGGTGTTGCAAAGCCGGCCGCGCTATTTCCCTGCGCACGAGGATGACGCGATGAGGGCGCTGGGGGATACGCATGCGGCTAAGCCGGCCGCGCTATTTCCTGCGCACGGGGAACTGCAGCTCGGTGATGAGATCGTCCTCGTTTTTGACCATGATGAGGTCGTTATGGAAGATGGCGATGCCGGGACCCATCAACTCATACCCGTTCTCGGCTATCCAGCGCATGAGTTTGAGCTGCGAGTCCTGCACTCCCGAGTGCGGGCCTTTGTGTACCAGGTAGGCCACCTCGGTGGCGGGCACTGTCTTCACCCCCACTTCCCCGGTCTCGGCCATCTCCAGGATCTCTCGCGGTGGCTCAAGCGGCCTCATCATTCCTCCTTTGGGGTCAGGCCCGGACATGGGACCGAATGCCTCCTTTGTAATTAAGGATTACATAAATCGCATACATTACATAGAGCGCAACCTTATTCATACATTTTTATAGACAAAATATAAAGACTTAGGCTCACGTTTGGGTCAAGTCCCAGAATGTCTGTAGAAAAGCCCTGGGCACTACCTTATCGATTGTCTTCCATTATCAATATATATCAATCTCCTGAGGGAGTGCCGGGATCGATTAACTGAACCAAAAGGCATGGCATCATTGAAGAGTGCTGATTAATCTGTGACCGAAAATCGCCGTTTGAGCGCATCGATCTAGTGCTTATAAATCTGTATATTGACAACTTATATAACATAAATATAATTACCAACATGGTTAGGCCACTGAGAATTCAGGAAAAGGGCGCTGTTTTTCATGTTTATTCTAGAGGAAACCTTAAACTGGACATACTGGCCGAGGATCATCGTAAGCGATATTTCCTCGACCTTATGCGCAGGGGCTCACAGAGATACCGTGTCGCCATATTCGCGTTTTGCATAATGGATAACCATTATCATATCTCGCTCCGCATATCGGACGAGAATCTGCATCAGTTCATGCATTATCTAGGTTCATCATACGCGAATTTCCTGGTTAGGAGCGGCTGGGAGGGTCATGTATTCGCTGGCAGATATAAAGCGGTCCGAATCGAGGAGGAAGAGTATTTCCTCGTCGTCAATCGCTATATCCATCTCAATCCCGTTGAGGCGGGCATTGCCCAGCGACCCGGGGATTATGCCTGGTCAAATTACTGCGATTGCATATACGGCAGGGATTCTGAATGGACCGATTCGTCATGGTTGGAGGAGTATTTTGGCCACGACGCCACAGAGGCGCGCAGAGAATACCGGGCTTTTGTTGAGGGTGCTATTGGCGATGGCGTCCGTTATCCGGAAAACGAAGTGGTGGCGCAGGCGCTTCTTGGTAGCGAAGTTTTCCTCAAGCGCATCAAGACTGGCATAAGGGATGAAATAGGCGAAAAAAGGGTGATCGGCAAGAAGTATCTTACGAGGGTTCCTTCCCTTGCCGATGTCCATGATGCCTTGTGCGAGTATTTCGGAGTCTCCGGCATAGAAAAGGGGGATTACAGAACAGACGAGGAATACCGCTATATCTGTGCTCTATTGATATATATAGCCAGGGAGTATACGCCAGCAACATGCCGCGATATCGGTGAACTCCTGGGTGGTGTTAATGAAAATACCGTGTCCCGGAGATACGCAAGGCTTACGAAAAGCCTGGAAAATAAACCAAGGCTGCGAGCAAGGTTTAGCGATGATCTAGGAAGGATACTGCACAGCATCGAGGACGCGGGTTGCCTCTCTTTTTAGGGCCTGGCCTTTGGGACGATTTTGTCCTATGTCCGGGCCTGACCCTGAAGAGATTCGAGGAAGGCTTCGAGGCGGGTGGACAGCTGGCCTTCCTGGTACTCGCGTTCGTCCACGCAGTCGCCGTCGATGGTCAGCACCGGCACCCCTATCTCCTGTAAAGCGGCCTTGACCAGCATGGCGCCGCCGCAGCTCTGGCGGCATCCCCAGTGGTTGTAGTGGATGGCGCCATCCACGCGGTAATCGCGCGCCAGACGCGCCAGGTGGCTCGCTCTACGCTCCGCTGGTCCCACCAGGAAGTGGCCGGTCACCTTGCCGGCGAGGGAGTGAAAAGGCCTAGCGGCGTCCAGCTCGTCCCAGGTGGCATGGGTGTATTCCTCACACACGATGCGCGCCCCGTGGCGCTCGAGGGCGTCGAAAATGCCCTGTGCGTACCAGGGCTTAAGGTGCATCCACATGAGTCGGATAGCCCCATCCCCCGCGCAGCCCCTGGCCTCAAGCTCATCCGCCAGCAGGCGGTAATACTCCGCTCCCTCGTGCGAGCCGAGGCTCCCCGCCAGCACGCTTATGCCCCCCATGGCGTCCTTGCCGTCGAGGGTGCAGTCGTCGCGCCTCCGTAGCTCCTCCACCCGCCGCATGTGGCGCAACGCCCGGTTGGAGAGCGTGAGGGCCTCTCCCAGCCTGTTCCTCAGGTCGCCGGCGCTCAGACCCGAGAGGGAGGCCATCGCTGAAGCCGCCTCCTCCAACTGCGACGCCAGCATGTTCAAGCCCGCGTCGTCCCCCTCGAGGGGTACGTCCAGAATCTGGTGGGGTGCTCTATAGAGGTCGGAGGCGAAGGAGAAGGAGAGGGGGGCGGAGTCGCAGGGATAGTTGACGGTGAGCAGTAGGTCCGGCTCGGGCAGAAAGCCCTCCAGGGCGCATCCCAGCACACAGCGGTGATAGGAGCAGGCGTCGGAAGAGAAACCTTCCTCGCCCGCGCGGTCGATGAAGCGCGGC
>JACVJG010000174.1 GCA_015711875.1 Candidatus Solincola jinzensis
CTGCTCCCGTTCCTTTTCGCCCAGGGTCACGCCCTTGCCCGCTTGGCGCACCCTGCCCGCCTCCACTTCCAACCTGCCCGCGCTCACGGCACTGCGCAGCAAGGCCTCGAACACGGCTATATCCATGCCCGCGTCCAGGCGGCGGCGCAGGGCCTCCTTGTCCACGCCCGCTCTCAGGGGGTTGGCGGCATGCATCTCGACGGTGAGCTGCACCAGGCGTTCCTGGAGCTCCCGCAGCATCGCGGGGGGTATATACATGGCCTCGCCGTCTCCGGAGATCTCCTCCATATCCCCGTCAGACAGCAGAGCTTGCAGGGCGGTTTCGAAAGCGCCCTCTTTTATCTCGCTCCAGCTCAGGAGCTCCCCTCTGGTAAGCGGCAAACCCCTCTCCTCCGCCACCAGGAGAATGAGGTCGCGGGGATCGCCGCGTTCCCTTCTCTCCAGGGAAGACAGTATCTCGCGCTGATGAGGGCGGTGTTTCCTGGGATGGGAGTCCAATATACGCCCTCCGCCTATGGTGGTCACGGGTGAGTAGCTGCGCAGGATATAGCGGTCACCGAAGAGGACCACCGCCGGCCTCTCCAGGCGGAACTGCACATAGGAACTCTCCCCCGGCGCAAGCTCCTCTTTGCCGCCGAGCAGCACTACCCTCGCCATAACCTCTCTGGTGCCGTGATGAAAGCGCACGCGTGCCCGGTTCTTGAGAGCACGCGGCGCACCCGGGATGAGGTGGAGCAGTGCGTCGGCCATTAGGGTGGGATGAAGGAAACCAGGGGTGCCGATGACATCGCCGCGCTCGATATCCTCCGTGGAGACGCCCGGCAGATTCAGCGCAACTCGCTGCCCCGCGTAGGCCCTGTCGACCTCTTTCCCGTGTACCTGCACGTTGCGCACCCGTACCTTCCGGCCGGAAGGCTGGATGACCGCCTCTTCGCCGTCTCCTATGCTCCCCTCCCACAGGGTTCCCGTAACCACGGTTCCTATGCCCTTGAGGGTGAAGACACGGTCAACGGGAAGGCGGAAGGGACCCGAGAAATCCCTCTCTCGCGCCCTCTCCGCGGCCCTCGTAAGCGCTGACCTCAGCTCCTCCAGCCCCTGGCCGGTACGGCTTGAGGTGACCACCATTTCCGCTCCCTCAAGAGCGGTTCCCCTCAAGGCCTCGGCCACGTCCTCCCTCACCAGTTCCACCATCTCCTCATCCACGAGGTCGGCCTTGGTGATCGCGACCACCCCGTTGTTCACCCCCAGGAGGTCCACGATGGCCAGGTGCTCAACCGTCTGGGGCATCACGCCGTCGTCCGCCGCAACCACCAGCAGCACCAGGTCAAAGCCGGTGGCGCCCGCGAGCATGTTCTTCACGAAATGCTCGTGTCCCGGGACGTCAACCACCCCAGCTCTCAAGCCCCCCGGCAGTTCCATCTCCGCGAAGCCCAGCTCGATGGATATGCCCCTTTCCTTTTCCTCCTTAAGGCGGTCGGTGTCCGTGCCCGTGAGGGCCTTGATGAGTTCGGTCTTGCCGTGGTCTATGTGGCCGGCGGTGCCGATGATGAAGTTCTTCATAGCCCTTTTCAGCCCCGAAAGAATTTCAAACCGCGCTGGCTATGTCGCTGAAAGCCGCGGCGATAAGCTCCGCCTCTTCGTCGCTCACCGTGCGCATATCCAGGATGACGCGGTCGTCCTTGACGCGGCAGACCACCGGCGTCTCGGCTCTGCGCAGGCCCTCCTCGAGGGCGGAGGTCTTGATGCTCGGCGAGGTGACGGCTACCGTCCAGGTGGGCAGGTCCTCCATGGGCAGAGCCCCTCCCCCGGCGCGCGATATGTCCTCCACCACCTCGGCCTTGAAATCGCCCTCGCGGGAGATCCTTTCCGCCAGGGCGAGAGCCCGCTCGCGCAGCGTCCCGGGGTCCGCGGTGAGCATGGCCAGGGTGGGTATCTCCTTTACCGCCCGCGAGGGGTCGAGATACTGCCTCAGGGTGGCTTCCATGGCCGCGACGGTGAGCTTGTCCACCCTGAGGGCGCGGGCGAGGGGATGCCGGGCCATGGCCTCCACCAGGTCGGACCTTCCCAGGACGATGCCCGCCTGGGGCCCGCCCAGGAGCTTGTCGCCGCTGAAGCAGACCAGGTCCGCTCCCTCCTCCAGGGAGCGCTTGATGGTGGGCTCGTATTGCAGGCCGTGCTCGGAGAGGTCGATATAGACCCCGCTTCCCAGATCGTCGAGGACCACAAGGCCGTACTCCGCCGCCAGGCCGGCGAGCTCTTTTACGCTCACCTCGGCGGTGAAGCCCGATATGCGGAAATTGCTGGGATGGGCGCGCATGAGTATGGCCGTCTCGCTGGTTATGGCGCGGCGGAAGTCCTCCAGGTAGGTCTTGTTGGTGGTGCCCACCTCCACCAATCTGGCTCCGCTCTGGGCCATGACCTCGGGAAGGCGAAAAGAGCCCCCGATCTCTATGAGCTGTCCCCTGCTGACGATGACCTCCCTGCCTTTGGCGTGAACGGTTAACGCCAACAGCACCGCCGCGGCGTTGTTGTTAACCACCAGGGCGGATTCGGCTCCCGTGAGATCGCAGAGCAGTTCACGCAGGTGTTCCTGGCGCGAGCCGCGTGCGCCGTCTTCAAGCCTGAATTCCAGGTTGTTGTAATGCGCGCCTGCCGTGGCCAGCGCCTCCAGGGCGGGTCGAGAGAGCAGGGAGCGTCCCAGGTTGGTGTGTATGACGATGCCGGTGGCGTTGATCACGCGCCGGAAACTCATCTGCAGCTTCTCCTCCACCACCTTCTCCACCAGGGATACGAGCTCCTCGGTATCCGTCCTTATGCCCTCGAGGGACATCTCGTCCTTGGCGGCGAGTATGGCCTCGCGTATACCGTCGATCACGGTGCGTGAGGCCTCCGTCACCAGCTCTCTCGGGATGGCCTTGCTGCCCATAAGACGGCTGCGATACACGGCCTGTATGAGGTCGTTGACCGAAGAGAGGCTCCTCAGATAGTCTTTCTTCTCCATAGCGGTTTCTAGTTTACCTTTTCGCCCCCTCTACCGAAAGTGCGCTTGTGTATGCTTCATGCCACGACGGGGATCTGCCTGCCAGCGTAATCGACCGAGGAACCACTATTCCACGCCCCCTTCATCCGGCCTGGCTTAGCCGGGGTTTGCGCGGCGATCTCCTATATGGTCACCGCGTTGGTAGCCGCGAGTATGACAGTGAGGAGGTCGCGGATATTTCAGAACCCCCCTACCATTGACACCTTTCCGTGTACCCTGCAGACCACCTTTCTTTATGCTTGCCCGGCTTGCCTTCAACGTGCCTAAGGTCCCTATATGGTCACGGAGTTGGTGGCCGTGAGCATAGTGGTGAGGATGTCGTACATGTTGCTCACCGTCCCCACCGCGACCTTATCCTTCTGTTTGAAATAATCCAGACAGGTGCCGCAGACCAGGATCTCCACGCCCATGCACTGCAGGTTGGAAAGGGCTTCCACGCCCTCGCTGCCATCGACCGCCAAAAGGACCCCGCGATTGAAGAGCACCACCCTCCAGGGAAGCGGGTCGCTATCGGCCAGGGTGTTGAGAAACGCCTTCATGAGTATCCTGCCCAGCTCATCTTCGCCTCGCCCCATCACGTCCGACGAAAGCACCACCACGGCGCGCGTTTCGGCTTCAGGCCTGCTCTCAGCCTCCGCCTCCCCTTCTCTCCTGGTTATGGCGATGCGGAACACCCCTTCCTCCTCGAAGACCTCGCTGGTGCATCCCTGGGAGGAGGCGAAGCGACACACGTTATCCCTGGCGGTGGGGTTATCCACCAGGACCTCTATCTCCTCGGCTCCACTTTTAAGAGCTTCCCTGGTGCGCACCACCGGAGTGGGGCAAGCCAGGCCGCGCGCATCCACCTGCTCTTTCATCGCACCTCCTCTTCCAATCCTTACCACAAAATCGCTAAACCTCTTCCCTTGCTTGTGCGTGCAAAAGGGATAGAAGACTTCACGCCTCTCTTTTTCCCATCCTTATCATAAACCGTTTGCCATGCCCCTGGTTCACGCCATGGCCGTTTATACGGGAAGATCCGATCCAGCCAGGCCATACAGGGACCTCCTCTAAAGGTGGCACGCAAGCATCGACACGGATATCGTCAGGCATCGTGGGTGCCCGCAGAAGCGCCATCCCTGCATATCGATACAAGCGCGTTACCTTATCGCTTCGTCGGCTCATCTTGCCGCCGTACCCTCTCCAGAGCGCGCGTTCTACCCCATTAGTCCCGGGTGTGCTCGCGTTGACGCCCGCCTCGACATTGACCGAGACGTCAGGGAAGGACGCGCACTAGGCCCTCCGCGTTCTCGGTGAACCTTCCGATAATGTACCAGGAATCGTCGCCACCCATCTCCTGCCTGAAAACCTCCAGAGCCTTTTCCGGAAGGGCCACGAGCAGCCCTCCGGAGGTCTGGGGGTCGAATACAAGATCGCGTTCCACTTCGCTCAGGCTTGGAGATATCTCCACCCGCGGCGACAGAAAATCACGGTTCTTATGCGCCCCGGCGGGGACCATGCCCATCTCCGCCATCTCCCGCACGCGTGGGTAGAGGGGGAGCCCGGAGACCTCGATCTCGCACCCGAGGCCGTTTCCCGAGAGCATGTTCAGGAGATGTCCCGCTAGTCCGAACCCCGTTACATCCGTACAGGCGTGTGCGCCGGCGAGAACGGCCGCTCGCGAGGCGCGGTCATTGAGACGGGCCATGCCTTCTATGGCCTCCCGCATCTCCTCCTCGGGAAGAAACCCGCCCTTGAGGGCGGTGGAGAGTACCCCCGTCCCAAGGGGTTTAGTGAGCAACAGCAGGTCGCCCGCCTCGGCGCCCAGGCAGGTCATGACGCGTTCTGGATGGACCTTTCCGGTGACCGCGAGGCCGTATTTTGGCTCCGCGTCCTCCACCGTATGGCCTCCCAGCAGCACCGCACCAGCGGCGCGGATACTGGCGAGGCCACCTTCCAGGATCCTGGCCAGGATATCCATTCCCAGCGAGCAGGGGAAACACACTATGTTCATGGCAGAAAGGGGGATGCCGCCCATGGCGTAGACATCGCTGAGGGCGTTGGCCGCGGCGATGCGCCCGAAATGGTAAGGGTCATCCACTATAGGGGTGAAAAAATCCAGGGTATGCACAAGCGCCGTCTCCTCGTCCAGCAAATAGACCGCGGCATCGTCAGGAGTATCCAGCCCTACCAGTATCTCGCGGCCCACATCGCCGGGAGGCAGGAGGCGCAGTACCTTTTGGAGGTCCTCCGGACCCACCTTGGCCGCTCACCCTGATTTGCTCGAGAGGTGAGTGAGCCTTATCTCATCCGGCATTATTATCCCTCCTGATGTATCGGATAAATAAACATTATAATGCTTGGAAGCTGGCCGGTCAGCAGGGTGGGGGCCGCGGGGATCGAGGAGTGAACGCCAGGCCGATTCCCGTCCGGCAAACGCCGGCCGCTGTTGTACGCGACAACAAGGGTCACCCCGAGTAAAACGGCAGCCTTACTCGGGGCGTGGTCGAGGTCAGCCCCTTTTCTCGCCTAAGCTGCGCTCTATCTCCACCACCAGATGTTCGCCCGCGGCATAGGCATTACGTAGGGCGGTGGGATGCTCTTTTATGGCCCCCTTGCGGTCCATGCGGAAGAAGAGCAGACGCTCGTAATACTTGATGTCTAGAACGTCGAAGAACATGTCCACCACCTTCAGGGCCCCGTCGAAGGCCCGGGGGTCGTCCGCCCCGGCGGTGGACAGAAAGAGGCCACGCCGCGCATGCCTGGTTTCAGGGTCGGTGACGTCAAGGCCCAGAAGCGCCTTGCGGGCCCACATGCACTGGTGGCGGTCGATAAGGGCCTTGGTCTGGGCGTTAAGGGAATTGAAATACACGGGAGCGGCCAGGATGATGCCGTGAGAGGTGGTGGTCAGGTTGTAGATCTTGTCCATGCCGTCATCGATGGTGCACTCCCCTTCCTTGCGACAGTCCTCGCATGCCTGGCAGGGGAATATCTCGCGATTACACACCACGACTTTATTCACGGTCGCCCCGGCTTCCCTGGCCCCCTTGAGGGCTTCCTCCAGGAGGATCGCGGTGTTGCCGTTCAGCCGCGGGCTGCCCGCGATCCCCAGTATCTTTACCATATATGCTCCCCCCATGAGCTTATGAAGTCCTGGCTGGTGCGTATTCTAACCGATGCGGGAAATATCCGCAATTCCCGTCGACAAGCAGGTAAAGGGCATGATACATGGCCCACCTGAGGTTCGCAAGCACAACGATCAAGGATGGACAGGCGGTTAATGGCAAGCGGCGTCGCCCGGACAGCGTTCCCGTGAGATATATCATTAATCATTACGAGCGACGGTCGTACTCAGGCGATCGCTCCCTCCTCCCTGAGCCGGGATATCTCTCCCTCATCCATTCCCGTCTCGCGCAAAAGCTCCTCGGTGTGCTGCCCCAAAGCGGGTGGAGGCGCGAGGAAGCGGGGAGGGGTGTGGGAGAGCTTGTAAGGGCTGCCCAATTGACGCATCGCCGTCTCTCCCTCCCCAACCCGCACCACCATCTCTCGGTGCTTTACCTGGGGGTCATCCAGGGCCACATCTACCG
>JACVJG010000175.1 GCA_015711875.1 Candidatus Solincola jinzensis
GGAACTCCTGTGAGCGCTCCAGGGGAGAGGGCCCCTCGAACACGAACTCCACGTCCTCCGGCAAGAGTACCGGCAGTTCATGGTCCGGCACCGGGACCAGGCCGCAGTCCTTGCAATACACCACCGGTATAGGGACACCCCAGTAGCGCTGGCGGGAGATGAGCCAGTCGCGCAGGCGGTAGTTGACCGTTCTTCTGCCCCAGCCACGTTCCTCTAAAAGATCGGGGACAGCACGCAGCTTCCCTTCCTCGCTGTCCATGCCGTCGAAATCGCCGGAATCCACCATTATCCCGGGGTCCACATAGGCCTCGGTCATCTCCTCGGGGCGCAGCGCCTCCCCCGGCGGCTGGATGACCACGCGTATGGGCAGGCCGAACTTGCGAGCGAACTCGAAATCCCGCTGGTCGTGAGCGGGCACGGCCATCACCGCCCCCGTGCCGTATTCCATGAGCACGAAATTCGCCGTCCAGATGGGCACCTCCTCGCCGTTTACCGGGTTGACGGCATAGGCGCCCGTGAACACGCCGTCCTTTTCGGTGTCCATAGCGGTACGCTCGATGTTGGAGACCCCCCGCAACCTGTCACGGAAACGCGCTATCTCTTCCGCGTGGGGAGTTCCCCGCGTCAACTCGTCCACCAGGGGGTGTTCCGGGGCCAGGAGGAAAAAGGTGACTCCCCAGAGGGTATCGGGGCGCGTGGTGAAGATGGGGATCTCTATGTCCCTGCCCTTGACGCGGAAGGTCACCTCGCAGCCCTCGGAGCGGCCGATCCAGTTGCGCTGCATGGTGAGCACGCTCTCGGGCCAGCCCTTGAGTTCCCCCATGTCCTCGAGGAGGCGCTCCGCGTAGGCGGTGATGCGCAGGAACCACTGGGAGAGGGCTTTCTGCTCCACCAGGGAGTCGCAGCGCTCGCATCGGCCGGCGATGACCTGCTCATTTGCCAGGACGGTGCGGCAAGAGGGGCACCAGTTGGCCCACCCCTCCGCCTTGTATGCCAGGCCCTTTTCGAGAAAGCGCAGGAAAAGCCATTGCGTCCAACGGTAGTAGTCAGGGGAGCAGGTGGCAAGCTCGCGTCCCCAATCGTAGGAATACCCCAGGCGCTGCAATCCCTCCTTGAGAAGCGCGATATTGTACCACCTGTACTTGGCGGGGTGAACTCCCGAGCGTATGGCCGCGTTTTCCGCCGGCAGACCGAAGCCGTCCCATCCCATGGGGTGTAGAACGTTGAACCCTTTACGCCGCAGGTATCGCGCCAGCACATCCCCGAGGTTGTAATTAGCCACGTGCCCGATGTGGGCGGGCCCCGATGGGTAGGGGAACATGACCAGGACATATTTCTTGGGCACGCCGGGAAGCTCCCTTGAGCTGTAGAGGTCCGATTCCTCCCAGCGTCGCCTCCATTTCTCCTCTATGGCCTTGAAGTCGTATCTCTCGTTCATGTATCAGCTCCGGTCCCTTCGCCGTGTACCGCCCCGTACCGGCCTGCGCGGTTTTCCGCGTCGACGCCAGGCGGCCACGGGCCTGGCGGGCAAACCCCGCCTCGCCTGACCCGCGTCTTTTGCGGCCGCATCTCTCCCTTCGCGTCTGCGCCGGCACTCTGACCGGTGAGGCCTTCCAGGTAAACTTAATTTATGCGCCTGCTTTACGCAAGGCTGGGCGACCCCTCAGCCATACTCGCGCCCCTTCCCTGATGCGAGACATCCCTGCCTCCGGGGTTTCCAATGGCAAGGCGTCGAGTCAGCTCGCGGCTTTTCCGTGGGAAAGTTTCCAGGAATACGTATGCGCTTCTCCCCACGCTTCCTCGCCGGCATATTCGTGTGCCTTAAAATAATATATCAGTTATATAATATTATCAAGTTATACCAACATTGTGCTCGGGGTTCAGGATGCATCCCGTCATGTGGTCGCCAACCTCAGTGCAGCCTGAGCATTGGGCATCGTGAGGACCTCAACATCTCACTTCCCGTCCTTCTCCCTCCCTCCCCTCGGCACCTCCACCAGGTCGCTCTCCTTAAGGGGCCTCTTTTTCTTGCCATAAATTCCCAATAAACGCGCGGCTTCCCCCAGCTCCCTGCGGTTCGGCGAGGCGCCGCGCGGGTATGCGCGCAGAAGGGCGGTGGGGCCGGGTACATCCCTCTCCTTGAGCAGCACGTCCTCGGGAAGAGCCAGTTCCACCAGGCGCAGATTCTCCTCGTGGCGGCGCCCCAGCACGATGAGGGTTCTGCCCGCCCAGCGGTGCCTTCCCACCTTGAGCAGCTCCGCGTCCGCCTCGTCGAAACCTGGAACCCGCGCCATCAGTTCCCTCAAGCGCGCGCTGAAACCGGCGTCGGTGAGCAGGCAGCCTCCCGCCGGGCTCTCGTACTCCCCTATGCCCCATTCCTCCGCCAGCTCCATCTGCCTGCGCCGCGAGCGTCCCGAGAGGTCGAGCAGGCACTCCCTGTTCACCCACCCCTCCCGCTCCGGCCTGGTCTCGGGCAGCAAGCGCGCGGACAGCGGTCTCAACAGCAGATCGCCCGCTCCGGAATGACGCGCTACCAAATCCAGGGCCTGGCGGTTTTGGCTCTTGGGCCTCTCGCCCAGCACCTCGCCCGTGGCGAGGAAATCCGCTCCGAGTTCCTCCAGGCGTTCCAGGGCCACCCGCACCATGAGGGCATGGCAATCTATGCAGGGGTTCATGTTCTTGCCGTAGCCGTAACGTGGGTGCTTGAGGATCTCGAGATGCCGCGTGGTGATATCCACCACCTCGAGTTCCAGGTCCATCGCGGCTGCGGCGCGCTCCGCCGCCAGGCTGCCGAAAAAGGGGGTGACGAAGGTGATCCCCTTCACCTCTACCCCGCACCGCCTCAGCAGCTCCACAGCAAGCATGGAATCGAGACCCCCGGAGAAGAGCGCAAGGGCCCGCCAGCCCCTCACGCCAAGCTCACCACCGCTCTCCGCCATGGGGGACTCTCCCTTCACGCCACCGTCTTACTCGATTCACCATGCCAGTATAACCACCATCACAGGAAGCGGGAAACGCGCCTGGCGCCACCCTCACCCTTGACGCTGCAGTCCCGTCCATACCCTCCACGCAAGCAGGGCCAGGGGGATGGAGAGCAGGATCATCGCCGTGGGCAGTCCGTGCTTCTGGGCCAGGAAACCCCCCGCCGCCGGGCCAAGCAGGTAACCTACCGCCCAGGCCACGTTGAAGAGCCCGAAGGCGGTGCCGTAGACATCGCCCTCCGCCCTGCCCGCGAGGAGGTCAGCGATCAAGGGCAGGGTGGGGGTCTCGAAAAGGGCGATGGTCACGCCGCAGACGGCGAAAAGCGCCGCCGCCACAGTTAGGCTGCCGGAGAGGGTTAGCGCCGGCGCGGCCAGCGCCGTAGCTGCCAGCCCCACGGCCATCAGCCCGCTTTTGCCCCAACGGTCGGCGAGGTTTCCCACCAACGGGCTGGCCAGGGTGTAGAAAAGGACGGTGAGGGCGAAAAGTAGGCCGATGGCGGTGGTGGAAATACCCAGGTTCTGCTGGAGATAAACCGGGAAAAGGGGCTCCAGGACCCCCAGGCTGACGGTGCCCATCATCACTACGAAAAGGATGAGGGCGATCGTGGGATAGGACAACACGTCGCGCATCATCCGCACATACCCGGCATCGCCGCCGCGCGGCTGCGCGCGCTTGAGCTCCCGGCTGGTCAGGGCTATAACCCCTCCCAGGGCGCATATCCCCGCCACCACGAGGAAGGGAGCCCGGTATCCCAGCCAGTCCGCCAGCGTGCCTCCCATGGCCGGTCCCGCGATGGCCCCTGCCCCCATGGCGGCCATGACCGTGCCCATGCCCCGGCCCCTCTCGCCCGCCGGATAGGCATCCGCGATGATGGCCAGCCCCACAGACCAGTTGGCCGCGGCGGTCACCCCGTCCAGGAAACGGGAGAGGAACAGCGCCATGTAGGTGGCGGAATACGCATACAGGACGAAGGCGCCGGCCATGGCCAGCATGCCGAAGACCAGGAAGGGCCGGCGCCCGAAGCGGTCGGAGACCAGGCCGAAGGGGACGGAGGCGATGATGTTCCCCAGCGCGTAGGAGGCGAAGAGCATTCCCAGGCCCAATTCCCCTATGCCCAGGTTCCGGGAGTAAAAGGGCATCACCGGGACAACCACTCCGTATCCAAGGCTGTCCACGAAAATCACCAGGCAGACCAGGAAAAGCAGCCTTTTCACCCTTTCCCTCCCCTTGCGCCTGCATCTCCATCTGGAGAATACGGCCCGCGCGGCGCGCATCGAGACTCAGCTCTCCGGGCTTTTTTCGCCGGCTCATGGCGGGACGCCGCCGCTGCCGCTATTATGCCACCTCGCGCCATGGTATGTGCGCTCAGGCCCTGTCCTCACGGCGACCCCACCCCCGGCTCAACACCAGAACGTGCCCTCCATGAAGCCCCTTGCCCCCAACCTGCAAACACCACCGGCCAAGCACATTTCGGCGCGCGGCGAGGCCCTGCAAGGCAACGGGGCGCCTCGCCATTTGCCCCGGGAGCAAAACGGCAGGCGAGGAAAGCGATGCTCGCGAAAACCTTTTGCCGCGCCATGCATAACGTAAACCCATGTTGCCGAAAGAACGGTGCGTCGCGTCTTGTCGTTCGCGCAAGGGCCTGTCTTCACCGAGCCGGAGCCCCTGGAGGAGCCAGGCATGAGGGTTGGAGCGAGCGCTTTATGGGTATAGAGGACTTGTGCCATGAATGTAGAAAGTCTCTATGTTGGGGAAGCCGTTCCGGTCGCTCGCGTCCTCACCGCCGCCGCTTCCGGAGATCTTTCAGGGAGGTGCGCCATGCGCAAGCCGTTCGCCGTTTTCTTGTGCTTCCTTCTCTCTCTCACCCTCCTCGTTTTATTTCCTTCCCCTGAAGCCAGGGCCTCGGGGTGGGAGTGGAGGCAGGACGACTGGTCGGGGGGGCCCGGGCAGGCAATCTGGTCGGACGACGCCCGCTATGAAACATCGTTTCGCGTGGACACGAGAAGCGTGCCCGGCACCATCAGGCTCTCGTATCTATCGCATCCCTTCACGAAGAACGCCTCCAACCCCGTGCTGGCGCCGGGAGAGCCAGGGTCCTGGGACGCGAACACCATCATGGGCTTTCCCCGCGCCAGCGACAACGGAGGCTACGAGGTGCTCTACCGCGGCATCGACGCGGGCTTTGTCGACGCGGTGGGTTACGCCTCGTCACCCGATGGGGTCACCTGGACCAAACTGGCGGAAAACCCGGTGCTGCGCGGAGGGTCCGGCAACTGGGACGCGGGCGGCGTGAGCTACGGCCCCATCATCGACGAGGGCAACCGCTACACCATGTTCTTCCGCGGCTACGACGCTGCCGCCGCCCGCCGCTACGGCTATGCCACCTCGCCTGATCAGAAAGCATGGCATCGGGAAGGCGACTTCGTCTTCGGTCCCGGCCCCGCCGGCTCCTGGGAGGAGTCCCTTAATTACATCAGGGTCATCCACGAAGGGCCGGGGTACGCCATGTGGTACTCCGCCCATGACGCGGGAGGCGTTGGCGCTGTGGGCTATGCCTCCTCTTCCGACGGCCTCACCTGGCAGAGGAGCGGCCCCACGCCGGTCCTGAGCGGGACGCCGGCAAGCTGGGACGCCGGTGGTATCGAGGGCTTCGTCATCCTGAAGCGGCCCTGGGCCGGTGATTACCTGATGGCCTACACGGGGGTCGACGGCGCCGGCAATTACGGCATCGGGCTCGCCTTCTCCACCGACGGGGTGACCTGGGTCAAGCATCCTGCCAACCCGGTCATCACCATGGGAGGGCCCGGGACCTGGAACCAGACCAGCGTGGAGGCCTTCACCCTCTCCTATGACGGCGGCATCTACAAGATGCTTGTCGTGGGAAGTGACGCCGCCGGCAAGATAAGCATGGGAGAGTACTGGAGCGACGACGGACTGGCGTGGGTTCCCAACAGCTCCAACCCCATCCTGAGCAACTCAACCCCGCCCGACTGGGATGACGACAGCGTTTTTATGGGCGAACCCTTCCTCGAGGGCAACACGCTACGGGCATTCTATAACGGTTTCGGGAGCGCCGCTCCGCGCAGCGGCATCGGCACCGCTGCCGCGAACCTCTCATACAGCGGCACCGGCTACCTCGTCTCCTCCGTTTTCGACGCCGGCTCCCAGGCGCAGTGGGGGACGGTGACCTGGGATGAGGCGGTGCCCCCGGGCTGCGGCGTGGAAGTGCGCGTGCACACCGGAAACACCCCCATGCCGGACGCCACCTGGTCGGCATGGGCGCTTGTGGCCAACGGCGCCTCCGTGCCCGGGGGGCCCGCTCGCTACATCCAGTACGAGGTGAGGCTAACCAGCACGGGCGGCCACACCCCTGAGGTCTCTAACCTGGCCATCGACTTCGAGGCCATCCCCACCACCTGGTACTTCGCCGAGGGCTACACCGGCTCCGGCTTCGACGAGTGGATCACCATCCAGAACCCGGGGGCAGCCGACGCCCACGTGGTGGTTACCTACCTCACCCCCGGTGGGGTGCCGGTGCCGAAAAACCACACCGCCCCCGCCAACTCACGTTACACCATCTATGTCAACAGCAACCTCGGCTTGTACTTCGAAAACTCCTT
>JACVJG010000176.1 GCA_015711875.1 Candidatus Solincola jinzensis
GGGAGGCGCGTTATCCCCGCTCTGTGCGAGGGGTGGCTTTGACGATGAGGCGGCGACAAGAAAGCCCGCGCCGCCATGGCGGCGCGGGGCGCTAGCGCGGGCCGCCCGGTCCCCGGTTCGCCTTAATCCTCGGAGACCGTCAAACCGGGGCGATAAGTCGCCTTGCGCATCTTGTTGAAGACGACGTTCACCGAGCGCGAGAAGACATTGGGATCGGTGTTCTCGATCAGTTTGGTGATAAAACGCTGGTTCTTGTTCATGGCATTGGCAATGGCCGCGGCGTCAAGGTTCTTCATGACTTTGGCCATGAAGTCCGGGTTGCTGTTGATGACCCCTGCCAGTATCTCCGGGTCCAGATAGGCCATGGTTTTGCTGATCAGTTCCTTGTTCTCGTTGATCGCCGTCGCTACCACCTTGGGATCGACCCCAGAGATCATCCCGGAGATAAAATCCTTGTTGTTGGCCATCTTCGCGGCCATCGCGCCCAGCTTGCGGTTCACCTCACCCATGACAACCTCCCTTAGTGACTGATTATGACCCCCCAGTCGGCGAAAGTAACGAGAAGCAATAATCATTATACAACATGAGTTGTGTTCAAATGAAGTCAACATGAACAGGAATTTTGTAAACAGTAATCAAAAAAGACTATTATGTTCTAAATGCTAACTAAATAGATTGGGTGCGCGAGCACTACGTGGGATGGATTCTACAGAGATAAGAGTAAAGAAGAACCATAAACAGATATAGCAGGCGAGCTGGCGCGAGTCGACTTGCCTTTGGTTGTGGGGATATCCGGGGTTCTCTCCGCCGCCCGCCATTCGGTGTGGCGGCGGTGAGGTGTTTACCTTCCAAGACGTCGGGAATAATGGTTTTTGAGCCGGGAGCGATGGAAAGCGAGGGAATGAGAGAAGGAGCTGAAGATGTTCGAAGACTATCTCGAAAAGGTAGAGGGAGAAGGCGGGGAACACGAACTGATCCTCTTTGCGCTCTCCACCTGTGGCTGGTGCCGTAAGGCCAGGAACTTCCTGGACGAGAACAAGCTGCCATATCGCTACGTGTATGTTGACCTCCTGGAAGGAGATGCCCAGAAGGAGGTTTTCGAGGAGGTAAAGAGGCGCAACCCGCGCAAGACCTTCCCCACCCTGGTGGTGGACGGCGAGGAGGTCATCGCAGGGTTCAACGAGGATAAGTACAGGGAGGCGCTCCTTTGAGCCCTGAGTTCGAGCCCGAGGTAGTGGAGTTCCGCGACCGCCTGGAAAAAGAGGCTGAAGAGGGCGGTTATCATCTCAACCCTGACCGCGAGATGACCCTTATGCTCGCAGAGGGGCTGCTGGTGAACCGCAAACGCCATGGTTATCTCCTTTGCCCCTGCCGGATGGGCGAGGGGGATATGGAAAAAGACCTGGATATCATCTGTCCCTGCGACTACCGCGACGCCGACCTGGAGGAATATGGCCAGTGTTATTGTGCCCTCTACGTCTCCCGCGATGTTCTGGAAGGGAAACGCGAGATCAAGGGCCAGATCCCCGAGCGCAGGCCGGATCCGGATGAGATGGAGCGTAAGCGCGAGGAGAAGAGACAAGCGGCGCGGGTGCGAGGGATGGCCTTGCCGGTGTGGCGCTGCAGGGTATGCGGCTATCTCGCCGCCCGCGAAAAGCCCCCTGAGGTCTGCCCGGTCTGCAAGGCGGGGCGGGAGCGCTTCGAGGAGTTCCCGCTCTAGCCGTTGATCGAAGCGAGGGCGGGCGTCGCTTCCGTGGCAAGACAATCGTGGTTATCATGGCATATTATGCCATTCCATGCCAACCAACCCTTGTTTTCGCGCCGGGATAAAACGGCCAAGCAGCCCCACCGCCTGCAGGTGGAAAGTACTTATCCGTGTGATAGAGGGGCTCAACGCCGTCCTCCGCATTCCCCGGAAGCAATAATCGGCTCATGGGAAAAGGATACGCGACAGCCTCGCTCAATCACCAACTTTAAGGATGATGTCCCCGCTTGAGCATTCGATATCGACCTGGATGGTGACCGGGGAGACGCGGAAGGCGCCGTTGACGTAAAGGGCCCCATCAGCGTCGCTGGATTCAAGCCGCAATCCCTCTGCCCACAGCCGCCCCGAACCCTTATTCACCCTTACTCGTACCCCCACGTCCTCAGGCAGGTACAGCGATAAGTCCCCGGAGCCGCATTTTAAACGCCCTCCCAGGCCCCCTTCCCAATCCCCCCTCAGGTCGATCTCGGTTTGGCCGCTGGCGTTTTCCATGTCCAACTGCACGTAAGGCACATAGGCGCCGCGCATGTCCAGCCGCAACCTGCCGCTACCCTGGCTGAGCTCGACGCGACCAAGCTCGCTCATCTGCCCGCACAGCTCCACCTCCACTTCGCCGCTTCCGGACTCCACCTCCAGAGAGCGCAGGGTGAGGTCTCCCAGGCGGAATGCCCCTTGCGCGCTAGAGAGATCCGCACGCAGGTCAATGGGTATATGGTTCGCGAGGCGCACCAGCCACCGGTTGCGCACTAGCCAGAAATCCGGAGCCCACCAATCCCCTCCCTGGGTGACGGCGAGCCTGCCTTCATCGCCGCGCACTGAATAATCCACGCTCGGTTCCCAGTCCTTTACGTTGAAGGTGAAGGTGCCCTCGAAGAGGCCTTCCGCTCCCCCCTCGACCTCCAGTTCGCCTGAGCGCACCTTCAGCTCCGCTACCACGTGCTGCGCCCCCTGGGTTGACACCGTTCTGGTCAAGGTACGGGTCTTGCCGAGGTAGTGGATGGACACGGGCACGATCAGCCCCGCCAGCACCAGCAGGACGGCGAGGTTGACTATGCCCAGGGTCAGGCCAGCGGTGGCGGGCCCTCCTCCGCCCAGCTCACCGTGCGAGTCGCGGATGCGCGACCTGGCCACCAGCGCGAAAGCGATGGCCAGCACGCCCCCCAACAGAGGCAGGCACATGAAGGATAAGATCCCCAGAACCAGCGAGGCGATGGCCCATGCGTTAGCGCGCTTACCTTTTGCTTGCGGCGTTGCTGGTTCCATCGGAGGCGCCGGTAGTGGCCCACCCGGCGCTGGGGGATATGAGGACCCGGGAGGCGGCGTGAAAGCCCCCTCGTTAGCGCGGGGAACGCCGGAGGGTATCGGTGGATGGGAGCCGGTAGGCATGAAGTGGTAGGCTCCGGGCGAGGGGAGGGGCTTTCCGCTCGGCGGGCAGGGCGGCGTCGGCGGCGGCATGGAGGAACCGCCAGTGGATGGCTCTCTCGAAACCGGCTGCTCCAGCCCGCCCTGTCTCTCAACGGACACACCCGTGGGGGTCCCGCACGAGTGGCAGAATGCCGCCTCTTCAACCAGCTCATTGCCGCAACCCTCACATTTTGCCATGCCAGTAGTCCTCTCTGCCGTCCATATGCTCCTCTCTCGTCGCTACGACGATATGAAACGGCGCCTCGAGATCCGTTCACATCGCCGCCAAAGTGCTGCTCTTAGCCTTAGACCCTGCTCCCTAAAGCACTGCCCTCAAAGTCCTGTTCTTAGCCATAGAGTATGCCTTGATCTCCGAGCCGAGGTTACACATAAGGCCCCTTGATATATTCTCACTCAGTTTGCGAGGTTTTAACGGGTGTCAGGGATTCCCTTCTCCTCCACCCCTCCATTCTTCCACCATATCTGCCAGCATCCTCTCAGGTCGCGGAGGGGCTTATCGCCGTCACCTCTCCTCCATCCAACCATTCTTCTATCAGATCCACCACCAACTCAGGGTATTCGTAAATGGGGCAGTGGCCGCAATCCGGAATCAGGCGAAATACCGCGTTGCGCAGCAAAGCGCAAAGGCGCCGGGCCTCCGAGAGTTTAACCGAACGGTCGTGCTCGCCATGTATGAGCATGGTGGGGGCGACGACCTCTCCCGCCTCGCGCGAGAGGTCGAAATGACGCACCAGGTGAGTGGTCGCGAGGAGCGCGCGCCGGTCAACCAGTGAAGCGCGTGCCGCGGCGCGCCTCAGGAAATCCTCTGGCAGGCTTTCAGGATGCCTCACCGAAGATCTTATAAAACGGGCGAAGGTCGGCTCGCGCCAGAAAGGCGAGGCCAGAAACGTCGCCGCTTCCAGGAACGGGAGCCGGTTGGGCCAGGCAAGGGAGCGCGAACGGTGTGGCGTGTCGATGAGCACCAGCCGCGCGACCTCTTCAGGATACTGCCGCGCGTAGTGGAGGGCTATCATCCCCCCCATGGAGTGACCCACCAGCACCATGGAGCCTATGCCCTCCGCTAGCGCCAACTGCCTTATAAAGCCGGCGAACCCGTCCAGGGTGAAAGCGAACCCGGGAGGGATCCCCGCGCCTCCATGCCCCGGGAGGTCGGGCGCCAGGACGCGTCGCCCAGGTGAAAGGAGAGGCAGCAAAAGGTCCCATAGCGCCGAGGAACCGATCCAGCCGTGTACAAGCACAATGGCGTCCCGCCCCTCGCTGTTCCCGCCCCTCAGCCCTTCTTCCCTTGTGGCCCCGTAGCCCAATCCGCACCTCCTATATCAGGAGAACATCCCTCATCATGGATGATCTCGCGGCAACGGCATAAACGGCGAAGTGGCGTGCACCATGATCTCAGGAGATGGTGTCTCCTAAAAGCCATTATATGCCCTTGGCGCAAAGGTGGGCTCGGCGGGTCTGGCTCAAGGGGCCTTTTGCCTTTGCTGCTCCCCGCACGCGCAGAACAGTCCGAGGCATCGGGCGGCGCACGCTTCCCTTCTGCCGCCAATCCCTCGATCTGATCCATCAGGGTCTCGGGGAGCGTGATGAAGAAAAACCCGGGCATAGCCGAATTATATATAAGCCCCATGAGGAGAGGATGAGATGCACGAGGAAAAAGGGGTCGACAGAATACAGGATGATGAAACGCGGCGGCTGCGCATGCGCGTGGCCGACCTCGAGGAGGCGAGCGCGAGGAGGGCACGCATCGAGCGCGCTTTGCGCCTGAGCGAACGCTATTTCAGGACCATCATCGAGAACGCCACCGACCTGGTGAGCATCATGGACGCCGAGGGCATCGTGCATTACCACAGCCCCTCCGTTAGCCGCATCCTCGGCTACGGCGAGGAGGAGATGCTGGGGAGAAACGCCCTGGAGCTGGTACACCCCAAGGATATCGAAAAGGTCAAGGTGGCGTTCCAGAGACTGATCGAGGAACCCGATCGCGCCGTATCCCTGGAGGTGCGCTACCGCAGTAAAGACGGCAGCTGGCGGGTGCTGGACGGCGCCGGCAAGGGCATTCCCGGAGAGGACGGAGAGACACTGGTGATGGTGGTCTGCCGCGACATCACCGAGCGCAAGGAGGCCGAGGAGGATCTGCGCATGTACCGCCTCCACCTCGAGGAACTGGTGGAGGAGCGGACCCGGGAGCTGGAGCGGGCCAACCAGCTTCTGCGCAAAGAGGTCGAGCGCAGGAGTGAGAGCGAGGAGAAGTTCCGCCTCATCTCCGAGCAGTCCCTGATGGGTATCATGATCCTCCAGGACGACGTGCTGAAATATGTCAACCAGGCTTGCTCGGACATCTTCGGATATTCCGTGGAGGAGGCGCTTTCCTGGGGGCCCGGTGGGTTCCTGGAGGTCGTCCATCACGAGGACCGCGGGTTCGTGCGCGAGCAGGCAAGGCGCAAGCAGCGCGGAGAGGCGGGCCAGATCCAGAGATACGTGTTCCGCGTGAAGACCCCTTCGGGGGAGTTGAAGTGGGCAGAGCTCTACTCCAGGCCGGTATCGTTCGAGGGTAGGCCTGCGGTGCTCATTTCGGTGACGGACGTGAGTGCCCATGTGCGCCTTGAGGAGGAGCTGGCAGAGAGCGAGGAGCGTTTCCGCTCCCTCATCGAGAAAGCCCACGACGTCATCCTGGTCATCGACGCGGAGGGAAGAGTCACCTTCGCCAGCCCGTCGCTGGAGAGGGTGCTGGGATTCAAACCTGAAGAGGGGATTGGTGGGAGCGTGCTCGACTACGTGGCCCGCGAGGATAGAGCCGAGGCCATGGAGGCCCTGCGCGCAACCCTCGAGAATCAGGACGTGGTCTTGAGCCGTCAGTTCGGCGTGTTTCACCGGGACGGATCGCGCAGGGAGGTGGAGGTGACGGCCAGCAACTGCCTCTATCACCCCTCGGTGCGCGGCATCATCATCAACATGCGCGACGTCACCGACCGCGTGGCGGCCCACCGCAAGCTGGAGCGGGTAAACCACCTTTTCCTCAGCCTGGGTACGGATCTCTTCGACAACATGGAGAAGATAGTCCACTGCTGTCGGGACGTTCTCGACGTGCCGTTTGCCGCCTACTGCCGCCTTGATGGGAGGCGGCTCTCTATCCTCTCCACCGCCCCAGGCGAGGAGGGCTTTACGGTGGTGGACGAGGCGGGTATCAGCATCGCCGGAGAGATGGTGCGCCGTGACCTGAGGGGGCCATGGATTATAGAAGATATTACCAGCGAAACCCACCTCGGGCGAGACCATCTGGTGGCGAGCCATGGTTTCCGCTCCTTCCTCGCCTGCCCGGTGGCGGGCAAGGCAGGGGCCATCGGCACCCTCTGCGTCTTCGACCATCAGCCACGGTCTTT
>JACVJG010000177.1 GCA_015711875.1 Candidatus Solincola jinzensis
TTCTCCTTCACCGCCGCGAAGGCGGAGATGAGGTCACTGCCACCGACCGCGAAACCCACGCGCCAGCCGGTCATGTTGTAGGTCTTGGAAAGGGAGTGAAACTCGACCGCGATGTCTTTCGCGCCCTCTACCTCCAGCAGCGATGGCGCCCGGTATCCGTCGTAGGTGATCTCGGAATAGGCGAGGTCGTGGGCGATGACCACCTGGTGTTTGCGAGCTAGAAAAACGAGCTCCTCCATGAAAGCGAGGTCGGCCACCGCCGCGGTGGGGTTGTTGGGGTAATTGAGGAAGACCAGCTCCGCCTTGCGCCAGGCATCATCGGCTATATCGCGCAGGCGCGGGAGGAAACCCTCCTCTTCCTCCAGCGGGATATCCAGGGGTATCCCACCGCTGAAGGCCACGGAGGTGCGGTAAACGGGGTAGGCAGGATCTGGAACCAGAGCCAGGTCGCCGGGATCCAGCAAGGCCATGGGAAGATGGGCGATGCCTTCCTTTGACCCGATTAGGGCGAGCACCTCTTTCTCGGGGTCCAGACTCACCCCGAAGCGGCCCTGGAACCATTCCGCCACCGCCTCGCGGTAACGTGCCATGCCGCGATAGGAAGGATAGCGGTGGTTTTCCGGTCGCGCCGCCTCCTCACAGAGCCGTTCCACCACGTGGGGAGGGGTCGGGAGGTCCGGGTCCCCTACCCCGAAGTTGATGACGTCCACGCCCTGGGAGCGCTTTTCATCTATGCGCCGGTCTATCTCTGCGAACAGGTAGGGCGGGAGTTCTTCGATCCTTTTTGCTACTTTCAAGCGTCCTCCTCTTTGCTATTCCTAAAAATGACAATAAAAATTAATGTTCCAAATCGTAAGCCGGAGATAGTTCTCCCCGGAAGACCTCCACCGCCGGTCCCCTCATGAGAAGGTGGCCGTTTTCGTCGGCGGAAATGACAAGGGTGCCTCCGGGCAGGGCAATGCGCAGGGGAAAGCGTCGCTTTGCGAGGTTCGCCGCCGCCACCGCCGCGGCGCAGGCGCCGGTACCGCAAGCCTGCGTCTCGCCGACCCCGCGCTCCCATACCCTCAGCACTATCAAGTCGCCGTCTCTAGCCTCCATGAACTCCACGTTGGTTCGCTTGGGGAACAAGGGGTGCCTCTCGATCTCGGGCCCCAGGGTTGCGACAGGCGCGGTTGAAGCGTCCTCGACCGCTATCACGCAGTGCGGGTTGCCCATGGAGACGCAGAAAGCCCGCAGCCTTCCCCACGCCCGGGTGTCGATGCTCACTACCCCGGGTTCCTCCGGATGGTCGGGAGGAGGGAGGTCGGGCGAGGCCAGTTCCGGCAGGCCCATATCCACTTCCACTTCTCGCACTTCGCCGGCAGCCACCGACAAGCGTATGGACTTTACGCCTGCCTTGGTCTCTATGAGCATGTCGGTTTTCGCCATCCCCGCTCTTTCGTACAGGAATTTGGCCAGGCATCGAATACCGTTGCCGCACATCTCCGCCTCAGAGCCATCAGCGTTGAAGATGCGCATACGGGCGTCGCCGCCGGCGATGGGCGGACATGCGTATATAACTCCGTCGGCGCCTATGCCCGTATGTCTTCTGCACCATGCCTCCACTTGCCCAGGAGTGGGAGGCGGTGTGCCCGAAAACCCGTCCACAACCACGAAATCGTTCCCGGTGCCGTGATACTTGTAAAACCTCATCGCATCTCCAAACCGCACGGCGTCTCGTTTTCCGCGGCCAAGCGCTCAGTGCGTCCCTCATGGACTGTTGACGACCTAGCCGAAAATCCCGATGGCCATCGCCCGTTCGGCGCATGCTGAGCCCGCTCGAGGCGTTCGAGGCACGCCCTTTACCCTTTACCTCAGCCCCAGTTCCTTGACGAGATGATCGCGTATCGTGAGCGCCGTCGCCCTGTAGCGATCCGGGTCCCCGCTCGCATCCATCTCTATCCACAGGAGCTCCGGGATGCGCCTGAACCAGGTGAGTTGGCGCTTGGCGTAGTTGCGGGATCTCCGCTTGACTTTATCGATAGTTTCCTCGAGGGATACCCCCGTGTCAAGGTGGCCTACGACTTCCCGGTACCCTAGTGCTTGCGCCGCGGTGCGCGACAGCCCACCTTCGCGAAGCAATCCTCGCACCTCTTCAACCAGCCCGGAAGCGAACATCTCCTCCACGCGGCGGTCGATACGGCGATAGAGCTCCTGTCGTGGCAGCGTCAACACGGCGCCGGCGTAGCGGTAAAAACGGCGCTGCTCTCCTCTCCTGGTCTGGAAGGCGGAGAAAGGCTTTCCCGTGCGCCTGTAGACCTCCATGGCCCTTATCACCCGCCGCAGGTTCTGCATGCCCTCGCTGCGCGCGAAATGGGGGTCGATCTCGGCGAGGCTTCGTTTCAGGCCTTCGGGATCACGTGCCGCCCATTCCTCGAGGCTCCGCCGCAGGCGGTCATCCGAACTGCCGGGGGGAAAGCGCAGGTCAAAAACCACTGCCTCGAAATAAAGACCTGTACCCCCCACCAGCAGAGGGATCTTGCCTCGCGATGCCGTTTCCTCCACCGCCTTTCTTGCCTGTTCCTGGAAAAGAGCGACGGAGTACTCTGTTGTGGGGTCGGCGATATCGATCATGTGATGGGTGACGCGGCGGAGCATGTCTACGCTCGGTTTGGCGGTTCCTATATCCATGCCCCGATAGACCTGCATGGAGTCTATGGATATGATCTCGACGTCAAGGAAGGACGCCAGCTCCACCGCGACGCGGCTCTTGCCCACCGCCGTCGGCCCGAGGATAGCAGCTACCCGCACCTGGCTGCCAGCGCCTTCGCCCATATCGCCTCGTCAGTGATACCGGTTCACGGTGAAGCGGAAAAGCTGAATGGGTTCGTGAGCCCCTATCCCGGCTTTGGCGCGGGCGATCTCGAGCTGCTGTTCAACGCTGTCCACCCCTTCCAGGTCGGGAAGCAGCAATCCCACCCTGCCCCCTCTCTTGACTATCACCCCATAACGTTTGGGGTCGAGGAAAGAGGCGTCGGGAACCGGCTCGGGCTCGCTGAGAACATCGACGCTTATATCTAGCTCCGGTATCTCCTCTGGGGACACAGGAGGAAAACGCGGGTCGCGGGTGGCGGCGCTTATGGCGTTGCTGATGATCTCCTCAGCGAGGTTCTCGTAACAGGGCTGGAAGGTGCCTATGCATCCCCGCAGCTCTCCGCGTTTCTTCAAGCTGACGAAGGCGGCCGCCCTTTCCTCCAGCGCCGGGTCCAGCTCTCCCGCCTGTGGCGCACGCAGGCGCCGGCCCTCTTTTACCCAGGCATCGATGGCGGCTCTCGCCAGCCTGACATGTGGGCTGCCTCCGGATGTCGCGTCCTTTTCCCTCATGGAAACACCTCCTAAACGTTCCGCGTATGCAGCGAAACCAGGTAGCCGACTCCGAAGGGTCCCTCGTAGGAAAGCACCTCGTTGCGCAGAGCGCCGTCCCTGAGGGCTCCCCACATGGCATGGATGGAACGGAAACCGCACTCCCCCGCCTCTTCCACCAGGTCCTCGGGGATATCCCGCAGGGCCTCGAAGTCACCTGAGGCGGCGATATCGCGGATACGGGCGTCAAACTCGGCACCCCGCGGGCTGTACCCCGCCGGGGCTCCCCGTGTCAAGCGATGAGAGAGGTCGCCGCTGGCCACGAAAACCGCCCTGCGGCCGAGCGCCTCGCAGGCCCTGGCGGCGGCGCGGCCGAGTTCATAGTGATCGCGGTAGGAGAGGCCGGATATGGACAGGCAGACCACGGGGGTCTCAAAGGCCTGGTCCAGGTAGTAAAGGGGCACCAGAAGTCCGTGGTCCAGCTCTTCTCCCCCCTCATACCAGCGGCCGTATTGCGGAGAGGAGCTCGCCAGCGGTAATCCCTCCATCCGCGCCACCTCCAGCAGCGCCTCGACCAGCTCGAGGTCGTTGCGCTTGGAGATGCGCACGCGCGGCTGTCCGAAGGAAGCGAAGCTTCCAGTCATCTCGGGCGTGGCTTTGACGGTGAACGCATCGCGGTACATCGGGGTGTGGGGGGAGATCATCACCAGGTCCGAGGGCTCGAGGTCTTTCAGCCTGCGCGCCAGCTCTTCCATGGCCAGATAAGTCGAGCGCACTTTCTCGCGATCGCGGCCACCTATGGCCGGTATGAGCAGTGGCGGATGGGGAACTATACAGCCGGCCGCTATCCCTCCATTGAGAGCCATGGCATCACCCCCGTCTTCGACGATATCCTTCCGGGACGCGTTCAATCGCCCTTTTCTGGCTCCGCTTATAGCATACCCACGCTCGCGAGAATGGAAACGCTCTCGGAGGCTTGTCGGCCGTCGGCCTCCGCGCGTGGAAAGCACCGCCGCGGATGAGCCCGAAATAGCGACCGTCGCGTACTTTGAGAGCCCCGGTGATGGCGGAGACAGAACGGGGCTGCCATTCCCTCAGCGCCACGGGAGATGAGGTGGCGGGAACGCTTTTTCCGGCCGCATCCTCCCTCCTGTGGGCGTTTTGTCTCAGGATATCACCTCCAGGAGAACCCCTCGCAGGCTCCAGCTTCCCGACGCGGTGACGCGAACGCGCACCAGCCTTCCCGTGAGATCATCGCCTGCGCGCTGGAAATGAATCGGGAAGTTACGCCGCGTGCGCGCCGTCCAGAAGCCCGGGTCCCTGCGGCTGGGCCCGTATACGAGCGCTTCGCGCTCCCGGCCTACCTCCTCCCGCAGAGCCTCGGCGGTGATGCGACGGGTCAGCTCCGTTAGCCTCTGCATGCGCTCACGCTTCGCCTCGGGCGATACGTCGTCTTCCAGCAAAGCCGCCGGCGTTCCCGGCCGCGGGTTGAAAACGAAGGTGTAGGCGGTTTCGAAACGGCAGAGCTCCACCATTTCCAGGGTCGACTGGAAGTCTTCCTCGCTTTCGCCGGGAAAACCCACGATGATGTCGGTGGACAGCGCGACGTCATCCACTACCTTCCGCAGCGTCCTGGCCTTTTTCAGGTAGTCCTCTCTGTCGTAACCGCGGCCCATGGCCTCGAGGACGCGGTCGGATCCGGCCTGTAGGGGTAGATGGACGTACTCGCATACCCCCGGGGTCTCGGCTATGGCGTGCATGACATCGAGGTCGAAGTCCCTGGGATGGGAGGTGGTGAAACGGAACCATGTCTGCGGGTAAGCCGACCCCAGAGTCCTCAGCAGGTCCGCGAAGCGGCTCCTACCCTCTTCCCTGCGACGGTATGAATCGACGTTCTGGCCGATAAGGTTCACCTCCCTGGCGCCGTTCGCCACGTGCCTTCCCACCTCCTCCACGATCTCTTCCATGGGTCGGCTGCTCTCCCTTCCCCTCACATAGGGGACCACGCAATAGGTACAGAAGTTGTCGCAGCCGTTGGTGATGGTGACCCAGGAACGGAAAGCCTCTCGCCTTTTGCAGGGAAGATCGCGTATCGCCAGCCCGCTCATGGAGGTGGCAGTGACTTTGCCTTGCGCCGCCCGCTGTAACAGGGAGGCGATCTCAGGATACTGGTGGGTTCCGAACACAAGGTCGACATGAGGCGCACGCTTCAGGATAAGCTCGCCTTCCTTCTGCGCCAGACACCCTCCCACCGCGATCAACGCGCCGTTCTTTTCCTTCAGGGGGCGCAGCGCGGAGAGCTTCCCGTAAAGCTTGCGCTCGGCGCTTTCCCTCACGCAGCAGGTGATGAGGATGATGGCGCCGGCGCCCTCGAGGTCGCATTCCATCCATCCCTCGCGCTCCAGAAGACCCGCCACGCGTTCGGAGTCGTGGACGTTCATCTGGCATCCGAAAGTGAGCAAGGCGTAGCTTTTCCTCATAGATTACATATTACCGCACGGAGAGCGTGAAGCGCCCTTCAGCGCGTGTCGGCGAGGTGCTCACGGCAGAATTCAAGGCTGCGTCTGAGGTTGCTCACCAGCCTGGCCTCTCCCAGCCTCGCCTCCAAGGGTCCTGGTCCCAGCTCGAGGGAAACGCATCCGGAAAAGCCATCACGCGCCAGCAGGCGCAGGAAACGGTCCAGAGGAAGCCTGCCCTCAAAGGGTAACGCGTGGTCGTCGAATCCTTTGTGATAATTGTTCGAAAGGTGCACGTGACGTACGCGGTCTCCCAATCTATCCCATGCCTCGAAGATATCCACGCCTGCGATGGCGAAATGGCTGGTGTCGAAGACCAGATTGGGAAAGCTGGCCAGTTCTTCCAGATTATTGAAGAGGCTTAGGTTGAGGGGACGATGGGCTTTTACCAGCATGGCGTTTTCCACCGCCACCGTGATCCCGCTTTCCCCGCTGAGGGCGTCGAGTTCGTGCCGCAGCCAGCGCGCGTATCCCCACTGCCAGAAATAGGGGAGGTGCACCACCACGACCTCAGCGCCCAGCGCCCTCGCCATACGCCGTGATGCGTAGATCTTGCCGACATGGTTCCCCCACACTTTTTTCGCCGCCAGCAGGAAAGGGGCGTGCACGGCGCGCACCCTCAGGTGGTGCACCGACGCCAGCTCGGCGACGCCGGCAGCTGATTGTGTGTCGGCGCGTTTG
>JACVJG010000178.1 GCA_015711875.1 Candidatus Solincola jinzensis
GCGGCAGGCCTGCTGCGACGCCTTGGCTCCTGCCCTGGCTACGGAACGGACCATTATCTCAGCCAGCAAGCGGTAATTGCGCGGGGGCATGCTCAACTCCCATTCCTTGTCGCTGGCACGGTAAAGGTGCGCGGGGCGCCCGCCGCGCTTTTCTCTGCTCCGCACAACCCGAAGCAGCCCACCTCTCACCAGTTTTTCCAGGTGCGCGCGGGCAGCGTTGTCGTGAAGGCCGAGTAGACTCGCCACCTCTCTGACCGAGAGGGCTTGTTCGGAGCGCAGGACCAGATCCAGGATCTCGCGGCGCGTAGGGTCGGCGAGGGCCGCGGTCACCTCGGCGATCTGTTGGTCGTAATCCGTCATGGCTTTCCTCCGGAAACGGCTTGACGGTTTAATTATATAATATTATATTTTTATAGTAAATAATATATAAATTGTATTAAGGAGGTTTTCGATGGTAAGGGTGAAGTCGCGGTGCTGGAGATGTGGAGAGGTCTCGCTGTCTATGGAGGACATCCTCCTGGTGGAACACGGGGACGGGGAGGGCACTTTCTATTCCTTCATCTGCGGCACCTGCGGCGAGGCGCAGGCATACCCGGCGGACGGGCGCTTCGTGGACTTCATGCGCATGAACGGCATCCCACCCGTAACCCTCAATCCACCCATTGAGCGCAAGGAGGCCAAGGACGATCCGCCCCTGTCCTGGGACGATCTGCTTGACCTTCACCTTCTCCTTGAGGAGGGGCATTAAGCGGCCTTGAGCTCGCGTGCCCAGGGGAGAGGTTGACCCTTGCCCATAAGGGCGGGGTGATGAGCGCATCGAGCATGGAGGGAAACGGGCTTTAACGGCCTGTCGCGGCGGCTGAGGGTGATCCATATCAGGCGCGTCGCAAAAAGGGTTTGAATATATTCTGTTCACGCCGGCCTCGAGGCCTTACACTATGTGCATGGGATCGAACATCGAGGAGGTGAGAAGATGGCTATAACCAAGGACATGACCATACAGGAAGTGGTGGAGAAGAACCCGGAGACCATAAGGGTTTTCCTGGAGCACGGACTTCACTGCATCGGCTGCTCGGTGGCGCGTTTCGAGAACATCGAGCAGGGGGCCCTGGCCCACGGCATAGACGTCGAAGCGCTGATCAGGGACCTTAACTCAACCGTGGGCAGGAAAGAGGAAGGCTAGAGGACCCGGGGCCTTATCAAGAGAGAGATACCTGGCAGCGCTTTCCCGCCACAGATCGTAGAGAGCCGTGTGGGCTTGTACGCCTTACGAGTGACCGGTTGAGACCGAGGCGGTGGGGAATAGTTGAAGACATTCTTGCGCCATTCGCGTGCGGGATCACGTCAACACCGTTTTTGAAAGCTTTCGCGAACAGGGATGCGCGGGGTTCGCCTGGCTTCAGTGAGCAGCTGATGGCACGGCCAGCGATAACGCGGGCGAAGGCGTGTCGCATCTCAAACCAGTCAGCTCTTTGCTCCTTCCACGGTCAATGACCTTTGCCTTTTCTTTCCCTGGGAGAAGGCAGGAGCGGCCCATGAAATTCACGGCGATTTTCCTTTTGACCGCCTGCAAGAGTCTCAACCCACAGCCCTGAAAGACGACCTAGAAGAAGCCTTGCTTATCATGGGACTTTTTGCCTCCACTATCCTCGCAACCCGCAAAACCCTCAAGACCCTCATGGCCGCGAAGCGGTAGCCGCTGATCGCTTTTCGGGCAAGGCGATCGGCGAGATCCTCGCGGCCACCCATGTCGCTGAGAGGCGTCTCGGCGATCGGTATCCACATCTTGCCGGCAGCATGGGGGAGTGGGGAACGGGGTCCTGTGGATGGGGCAGTCCCCGCCATGGACGAGACTCATACCGCCAGGAGCCCGCAATGACCCTTGATGGTGATAGAAATAGTGCGCTCCCATATCGATAAATCGCATGAGCAATTCAACTGCCGGGACAGCACGGAGGATGGTTAACAGGCTGATCGGGACAGCGGTAGAAAGAGGGAGGAAAGGCGTGAGCGGCGGAAAGGAAGCCAGTGGGAAAAGAAAAAGAAAGCTCGGCAAGGCTTTATCCTGGCTACTGGGCACTACGGTGATGGGCATGCTGGTCTTCGCCATGGCCAGTAACTTCATCATCATCGTGCAGGCCACCATCTCGCCTTTGAGCGTCGTCAAGGGAAACTCCATGTTCCCTTATATAAAGGACGGGGATGCCGTGTTGCTTACGGGGCTGGCTCCGGAAGATGTGAGGGTCGGAGACGTGGTGGTCTTTCCCGACCCCGAGGAGCCCGAGCAAAGCGTGGTTCACCGCGTGATAGAGATAGATGAGCAAAGCGACTCGCCAAGGGCGGTCACCAAGGGGGATGCCAATCCTTCCGTGGACCCCTTCACGGTCCCCCTCAGTCGCGTCATCGGCGAGGTGAAGATGGTCATCCCGCGTGGCGGCGTTTTCATCGACTACCTCCGCAGCCCCAGCGGATACGTCAACTGCGTGATCCTGCCCCTGCTCGTATTGGCCCTGTATCTCTTGGCGCGCTGGTATATCGAAAAACCCGCGCCGCGCAAAGGAGTGTTTGCCCACGAGCTCATCCCGCAGGAATAGTGGACTCATATCAATAGCCCTCAAGCGGCTGGTCGGGCGATTCCTCACCTCGTCTTCGCATCTTTGAGACCTCTGAGCCCCCGCGGCGTTACCTGGCAAGGGTTACCGCATCGCGGCGCGATGAGGCCTTATGGCACGGGACATATCGACACAGACGCCGGATAAACGCCGCTCCACCACCTGTAAACGCCGACCCTGGGAAGCACAGTAAAAGGGTACTGGTGGGGGTGCCTGAGCAGCGGCACTGCGCGTGGCGCCATGGAAAGTCAGTGGTCTGGACTTCCCGGGATAGACGTTCTTGGCGGGCAGCGATGGGGTGACCGCCGAGCGCCAGACAGCAATCCCGGTCAGCGCTCCTCAAAGCCGGGGGCATGGTTGCCGAACATTACAACAGAGGTGATCGGCGTTGATCATAGAGGTCAGAGACGACGGGCGCGTGGAGAAAAGGGAGTTCCTCCTGGTGAGCCATCGAGGCGGAAAGGGCTTCGGCCCCGAAAACACCCTGGAGGCGCTGGAGTCCGCCCTGGAACACGGCGTGGAGATGCTGGAAACAGACGTGCGCATGTCCAAGGACGGAACCCCCTTCATACATCACGGCCCTTTCCTGGGGCTCAACCTCCTGGCGCGCATGTCCATGCGGGAGATACGGGAGAGAGCGCCCTGGATACCGACCCTCCGTGAGTATCTGGAAACGGCGGGAGGAAGATGCCGCTTGAACCTGGAGATCAAGAGATGTGACCCCAAGATCCTGGCTCGGGTGTTGGCGGAAGCCCCTGCTTTTCCTTCCCCGCTTATAAGCTCCTTCGACGCGCATTTTCTGCGCTCCTTCCGGGACACCGGCACCGGCGCGGAGCTGGGCCTGCTCAGCCAGTTCGAGATCGACCATTCGCGCATGTTGAGCATCGCCAGGGAATGCGGCGCCACGGTGCTGCTGCCCGTGAGCATGTCGGTAAACGAGGGGCTGGTAATGGCCGCCCATGCCGCGGGACTGCGCGTGGTGCCATGGACGGTCAACAGCCTGGACACTCTGGGCGATATGGTCTTCGCGGGGAGCGACGGGGTGATCACCGACTGTTACGCGACATTCCACCATCATCTCTCCTCCGGCCCCCTGACGATAAACGGCCACCGGGAACCGGCGGGCGACGGCCGTTTGCACGGCGAGGAGTGACGCGGCATGGGCACGAAAGGACGCCAGCAGGCCAAAAGGCCCGTAAGCGTGCTCTCGGTCATCCTCCTTTTCATCATGGCCTTGATCATCATCTTCCTGGTGCTGATGCAAAACGTGGAAAGCCTCAAGGATTATTTCGGCAGCACCACCTTCAAGGTCATTTTCGATGGGGCGCTGGTGTTGTGCCTGGCGCTTTTCGCCGCCTATATCTTTTCGCGCAGCGTGGAATATCATCGCAACCTTGAGGAGATGGTGAAAAAGCTTGAGCGCGGAAACGCCCTGCTTAAAGCCTTGAACGACATCCAGGCCCGGGCCACTGCCAGCCTGGACGCGGAGGGGCTGCTGGAGGAGGCGCTGGACACGGTCATGCCCTTGCTATCGTCCCTGGGCACCATATACCTCCTGGACGATGAAAACTCCCTGCTCGTCCCCCGCGTCAGCCATGGAAGCGACGCGAGACTCGAGGATATGCCCTCTTTCGCGATAGGGGAGGGGATAGTAGGAAAAGTAGCGGCGTCTGGCGCGCCCCTGGAAGACCGAGGCGGGGGAGAAGGTGCCCGCGGTCTCTTTCGCTACGCCGTACCCATAAGGGCCGCGAGCAAATTCATGGGGGTCATGCTGGCCGGGACCACCGCAGGCCCCTATGACGAGGAGGCCAAGACCTTCTTGAACGCCGTATCTGACGTGCTGGGGAACGCGCTCACCAATGCCAAACTCTATGACCTCACACGACGCGCGCTGGAAACCACCCGCAGATCCCAGGGATATCTGGAGGGATTCGTCAGCGAGGCCCCCATGGGGATCGTGCTCGTAGACGAAAAGGGAGCGGTCATGGTCGCCAACCGGGAGGCGCTGGTCATGCTCGGCGTCAGACAAGGGGAACTGCAGGGCCGGACGGTTTCCGAGCTACAGATGCTGGCCGAGGGAGGGTTAAAAGAGCTTTCGCGCGCCTTGAACGCCTGCATCTCCGCCGGTCAATGCGGCAGAATAGCTCTGCCGGACCCGGGAGCTGGCTCCCACGCGACCGTGATCGCGGACGTCTTTCCGTTGCGCCACGGAAAAAAGGAGGCCACGGGAGCCGCCGCGACCCTAAGACGGGCCGGTAAGTAGAGTAAACTCGCATGCTCATCCCCGGATAAACAGCTCGAAAGATATCCTATAAGCTTCAGAACTCCATATTGCAAGGGCAGAGCAGGAGAGGAGAAGCGGAGGGTCGGGAGCGAACATCCGCGGCGGAACCCAGGCGCAAAAGGGGGCGGCGTTTGCGCGTCGGGGACGCCGGGTGAGGCCATGCATGAAGCGCACTTGGGCGGACCTGCATGGGGGGCAACGGGGAGGGAGGGGGATGGGGGCATACAGGATGCCGCGGACGTCCTCGAGTTCCTTGGCGCCCGTGACGGTCTTTACAGTCCATAGAGGGTGGAGAGCGGGGCCTTTGGCATTAAACCGGTATCCATAAAAGGTGGAAGCAGCCGACCTTGGGAGCCAGCTGCTTTCCGGGTGGGGCGTTGGACTTTTTTATCAGTCCTGTTCATATTCTCGTGCAAGAAAAGCCGTTTTTGTATCGGTCTTTGGTATTAGAAAAGAGGCTATTTCGGGCCCTCAGGGGACTTTTTGGTAGTATTGCTTAAGTGATCGTCTTGCCAAGCCGGGCTTCGAATGGTAGCGGCCCCATGCCTACTTAGGTTAAAATATGCCTGAGCCCCAACGTCGCTGCGGGAAAACCGGGGTAGAGGCAGCCACCATCGCACCATAGATCAAGGCAATTCGGAGCACGCATGAACCGTTGTAGGCCTTATTTTTCCTGTGCTCCGAAGGGGTTATGCGTTGTTTTCAACCACCTGCGGCAGGGGCGGCGTCAACGGATGGCGACAGGGATTCGGGAGGGATGTCATGGAGAAGAATTACCGATGCTGGCCCAAAGGAGTGATGAAAAACCTCACCTATCCGGAGGTACCGGTACAGCAGATCCTGCGTTCTGCAGCCCTGCAATGGCCGTGGCGAAACGCCATCGTCTTCGGAGGCATGGAGCTCACCTTCCAGGAGCTGGACGCACTGTCCGACCGCTTCGCCAACGCCCTGGCCTCCATGGGGATAAAGAAGGGAGACCGCGTGGCCGTCCACCTCCCCAACTGCCCCCAGTTCGCCATCGCCTATTACGGACTCCTCAAGGCGGGGGCCATATTCGTCCCCATGAGCCCGCTGCTGGCGGAGCGCGAGATAGAGTTCCAGCTCAACGACGCCGAGGTGGAGACCTTTATCGGCCTGGACATGCTTTTCGGCGTGCCCCAGCAGGTCATCCCCAGGTCGCCGGTGAAGCGCACCATCCTCGTGAGCCTGGCTGACTGCTACCCGCCCCTTTCGGCGCCGGTGAAGCTCCTCCAGAAGCAGCCCCTGCCCGAAGGGGTTATCGATTTCCTGACCCTGGTCGCCGATCACCCCGCCGAGCCTCCCTCGGTAGAGTTCGACGTGAAGGAGGACCTGGCCCACATAGCCTACACCGGGGGAACCACCGGCACTCCCAAGGGGGTGATGATCACCCACTATAACGCGGTGGTCAATTGCTGCCAGTTCGCCTACTGGTTCGGCGGAGGCGACGTGCTCTACGAGGACGGGAAATTCCTGGTTAAACGCGAGGAGGGGGACAGGGACGAGGACCATCCCGCGCGCCGGGCGGCGGAGATCTCCCTCATCGTGGTCCCGTGGTTCCACGCCATGGGCGTCATTGGATACCTTTCCATGCAGCTCCTGGGCGGCAATACCCTG
>JACVJG010000179.1 GCA_015711875.1 Candidatus Solincola jinzensis
CTCGCGCCAAAGGGAATAGGGACGACCACGGCGGGCAATATCGGCGCGGTGATGGTGCTGGCGGGGGTGGCGGGGTGCGTCGCGCTCCCGTCGCTATCGGACCGGCTCATGCGGCGAAAACCCTTCCTGCTGCTTGCGGCCGGCGCCGCGGTGCCGGCCATGCTTCTGCTGGGGTTGCTGGAGAAAACCATCCTCATATTCATAACGGGAGGTTTTCTCGGCTTCTTCCTCCTCAGCGCCTTACCGGTGTTGCTCGCCTTCTCAGAGGAGACCACGGGTGCCCACCTCACCGGCACCGGCACCAGCGTGCTGCTTCTGCTCGGCAACGCGGGAGGGGTGGCCATAACCCTGGCCATGGAGGGCATCAAGGGGCTGACAGGCGGGGAGTCGGGGGATTTCCTGTGGGCCATGGCATTCCTCTCCGTCCTTTTCGCGGTGGCGTTCCTGCTGGGCATGCGCCTGCGGGAAGGTAGTCATCGGGTCGGGTCGTGACCCTCCCTTTAGGGCGAAAGGTGCGGAGCTTGCCACCATGACGGTATACCGAGACGAAGTGAGGGGCGATGCCTTGATATGATGAACGTGCCCCGGCGGCCGTTGTCCCGGAAAGCAAGGAGGTGAGGTCGAGAAAAGCCATGCCTGGTCTTCTTCGCAGGAGCGCGATCTTCATCCTCTTGATAGCCCTCGTGGCCCTGGCTTTGCTGGGGGGGTTCCTCGCCTTTCTGCACTCCCCGCTCTTTCGCTACCCCACGGACGGCGAGCTCCCTCCCGCGCGCATAAACGAGCTCATCTGGCCAACCATCGGTTGCCCCGCCCTGGTGACGCCCGGCGGCACGCTCCAGATAGAGATGGACCTCGGAGAGGGCGAGGGCGGGGGCGCTCCGGGGGCCGAGGGATGTAAAGCCGTCTTGAGCCCTGCACGAGAGGAGCTTTCCGGCATCTCCTACGAGCTGACGCCCCTGGAGGCGTGCCTCGCTCCCTCGCGGCGCTGGCCATACCGGGTCGCGGATGGGGACAAGAGCGAGGTATGGAGCCTGTCCTTCCGGGTCCCCGAGGACGCTTTTCCTGAGCTATACGACCTCCGAGTGGAGGTGGGCGGGGGCAGAGGTGTCCTCAGAGACGAGCAGCCCCATGCTGTGGCGATCATGGAGGAAGACGACGACGATTTCACCTTCCTGGCCCTCTCCGATGTGCACGTGCACGAGCAGGACAACTCCTCCCTTTTCTCCCGGCAGACCGACCGGGGGATATCCGACGACGGTGATCCCCTGTTCTTCCGCCAGGCCATCGAGCAGGTCAACCTCATCCGTCCCGATTTCGTGCTCATGCTGGGCGACTTCATACGTGGACAGCGACGGCCCGGGGAGCTGGCAAAGGAGTACGAGAGGTTCTACCAGGCGCTTCTCGAGCTCGAGGTGCCGGCCTTCCTCGTTCCGGGCAACCACGACCAGTACGTGAACGGCATCGACGGAGCGCGGTGGTTCGAGGAGAACCTCGGGCCGCTTTATTATTCCTTCGACGTGGGCGGCTGCCATTTCACATGCCTCGATTCCTACCAGTGGCCGCAAGGCGACCGCGTGGTCATGAATAAGCTCTTCTTCATGGAGCCGCGCCGTTGGCAGGGACAGGTAATGGATGCTCCCGCCGGGGAAGGGTATTCCGCGCCCGGCGCCCAGCTTTCCTGGGCGGAGGAGGATCTCGCCGCCCACCAGCGTTCGGCCCTGAGGGTGGTGGCCATGCACCACGATCCCTTCACCCCTGATGGCAAGGGGTTTTCCTTCCTCAATGTCAACTACTGGGGCATATATCGCGCGGGGGGTGGCGGAAAGGGCCGAGAGGAGCTAATGGAGCTCTTCGCCCGCCATCGCGTCGGACACGTCTTCGGCGGGCACCTGCACACGGACGCGGTGGGGACGCTCCCGTGGGCGGACGGCGAGGGGGAGACGGTCTATTCCTGCCAGACCTGCGTGTATTTCGACCAGGGAAGCTGGAGCGACCACTATCCCGGCTACAGGATGGTCAAGGTTGTGGATGGAAACATAGCTTCCTTCTCCTACCTGGACGGGGCCGCTTCTTATCCTTTCTACGACGGCTCGCTCCCCGGTGCCATGGTGGACCTCGATCTCTTGGAAAGACCTGCCATCTGGTTGGAGCGGGGAGACGGGAGCGGAGACGGCGCGGGGGCGGAGGTGATGGTGGGTAGCTACCTGGCCTGCGGCATGGAGTTGCGGGGCCTGGTGCTGGAGACGTCGCCGTCACCCTCGGGCCACTACGAGGTGGAGGGGGCCGAGGTGCTGCGTGCGGTGGCCGTTCCCGGCAAAGCTGAAAGGGTGCTGCTCTACCTGAGGGTCTTGATGGGCGCCGGTGTCCCGGGGGAGGCGGGCGACCGCCCCGGCGTGCCGGCGATAAGCATGGTAATGGTGGAATAAGGCCACGGTAACCGTTGGGCCGGTGGGGCATCCCGTGCACACAAGCGATAACAAATGGTCGCTTTCCAGAGCGACGGTTCGCCGTCCGAAGTCACGGCCGTTGCGGTCATCGAGGAGCTTGGGTAAGGCCCAAATGCCTACTCCGGGGGTTATGGAACGCCTCGACTAGCCGATCGAGAATTGAAATCTCGCAAAGGTAGAGCGTTCATTATACCAGTTCAATGCTGGTAATTACTGTAATATTGCCGCCATTTTTCTTATTCTCGGTCACCCCGCCGAGGACAGGCTGCGAGGGCACCTCTTAGACAGGCATGGCGCGCGGGCTGCAGGAAGCGAAGAATGCCTTTCGCCAGTGGGAGAAGTGCCGATATCGGCAGTTCCTCCAGCGGGTTGGAGGCGGATTGTGGCATAGGGCGTTATGCCGCTTAGCACGTGAAGCGTAGATGGAGATGTTTGAACATGCGTGAAGCCATCGATCCATTGACGCCATAAAGGCGACTTGTTTCGCTCCTCATACTCGGCTGGCGCAACGCATCAAGCTCTCCATGCCCCGCACTTTGTATCGACTGTGGTTGAACGATGTGCTTGAATATATATGGTTTGCTTGCCGGTGACGAAAGGGGGCGGCATCGTAGTCCCAAGGGGGTGATAGGATTGTTCGACCTGATTGTTGCGAACGCTACGGTGGTGGACGGCTCAGGAGGAAAGCCGTTCCGGGCCGACGTCGGCATCCGGGGCGAGCGCATAGAGGCCGTGGGCGACCTGGGGGAAGCGGAGGCCGGTAAGCGCGTGGACGCCGGAGGGCGAGTGGTCTGTCCCGGCTTCATCGACGTACATTCCCACGCCGACCTAACCATGTTCCGCAAGGACGCGGCGGAGCTGCTTCAGCCCCTGGTGCGGCAGGGTATCACCACCTTCGTGGGGGGCAACTGCGGCATGTCCCTCGCCCCCATCACCGACGAGAACCGCGAAGGCCTCAAGACCTACCTAGAGATCTTCACCCAGATGGATTTCGAAGCCGCCGTCAAGTGGAAGGGAATGGCGGAGTTCATGGAGCACTTGGAGGAAAGGGGCATCCTGCTGAACATGGCCCTGCTGGTCCCCCACGGCATGCTGCGCATCTCCGCTCTCGGCCTCGAGGATAAGCCTGCCGACGCCGGGGCCATGGAGATGATGAAATGGTTGCTGGAGGAATCCCTCGAGGCGGGCGCTTTCGGGCTTTCCACCGGTTTACAGTATTTTCCAGGACTGTTCTCGGACACCGAGGAGTTGGTGAGGCTGGCGGAGCCCCTGCGCCGTGTCGAGGGCGTGTTCACGAGCCATCTGCGCTCCTATACCTCCACCACCCTGGGGAAGGCCATCGACGAGGTGGGCGAGGTGGCGCGACGCAACGGCATCCGGGGGCAGGTCTCGCACATCTTCTCCATCCCCTGGGCAGGGCCCTTCCACGCCCTGGCCCTCAAGGGGCTGAAGTGGCTTTGCCGCCATCCTGATCTCGCGCTGAAGGCGCTTCCCGACTTCGCCCTGGACTTGTCCATGAACGTCGTCCTCAAGCGCCTGGAGAGCAACCGCCGGGCGGGAGCTGACATCGCCATGGACATCATGCCCACCACAGCCGGATTCACCCACCTCCTGGCTTTTTTCCCTCCCTGGGCCCTGGTGGGCGGGCGCGAGAAGGTTCTGCCCCGAATCGCCGATCCCGCCCAGCGCGCGGAGATTCTGAGGGACATCGAGAAGGGCAAGCCCGCCTGGCCCCACCGCGGCAGGAACGACTGGTCCCTGAACATAATGCGCCAGATGGGCTGGGACGCGGTGACGGTGATGGCGGTGGGCAGCGAGAAGAACAAGCACCTGGAAGGAAGGCTGTTCACTGACATCGCCTCCGAGCAGGGCAAGCACCCCTTCGATGTCATGTGCGACCTCCTCCTGGAAGAGGATGGCAAGGTGCTGGTCTTCGAGTCCCTCTCCGAGCCCGACGACGCCTTCACTGAGCGCTACACCTTCCCGGCCCTCCAGGACCCCGGCACCATGATCACCACCGACACCATCCTCATGGGGGTGGGAAAGCCGTCCTATCTCTTTTACGGCTGCTATCCCAAGTTCTTCGGCCGCTACGTGAGGGAGAAGAGACTTCTGGGCCTCCCTGAGGCGGTGCGGCGTTGCACCTCCCTGCCGGCGGAGTTTTTCGGCATCAAGGGGAGGGGACGGGTGGAAAAAGGATATTTCGCCGACCTCCTGGTCCTGGAGCCGGAGAGTTTCGGCACGCTGGCCTGCTTCCGCGACCCCGAGCGCTATCCCAGCGGGCTGGACATGGTGATCATCAACGGCAGGCCGGTGGTGGAGGGGGGAGAGGTGGTGCCGGGTGTCCTGCCCGGGAGTTTGCTGCGAAAGAACGCTCAGTGAGCGCACTGCGGGAGGTCGCGCACGTGGCTTTCCCCGCGTATGGCAATGCCGGGTAAGCGCATGAGGCATAAAGAGGTCACCGCCGGTTCATTTCATTGTGCGGTACGGGCTACATCGAGGGAGACTGGATAAAAGTTGTTGAAACCTCTGATGAAGCTTGCTCTGGTTGTTGGGGAACAACGGCTACAGGGGGGAGAGCAGAGGAAAGCTGTTGCAACCAAAAGGCGTAAAACATTTCCTGCCAGGATGCCCTATTGCCAACAAACCTGACCCAGTCACCTTTACCTCCTCCGAGTTCCGCATAAGCTACTCGAGCGGCGGGTCTGTGTCCATGTAACGCTTCTTCTGGAGAAAAAGCGCAAGCGGTGCTTCTGTACGCGCCGAGTATGAGGAACACCCCCTGCCCGTTCAGCGCGCACGGCACGCGTTTGCCTTACCGGTGACGATAAAGGATCAGGCCCTCGCCTTTACCTCCAGGTCAAGGGTCCCGTCCTCGCCCAGCTCCCAGGAGGCCTCGGATTCGCGGCCGCTGACGGCGTCGAAATATCCCTGCATGAGGCCTACGAGCATGAGGTGCAACGCGGCGTTGCGCAGCCTTATCCTAAGGGCGGAGCCCTCCATGCCCATCTCCTCCAGGTCTCCGAGGCCGCGCAGCGCGAGCTGTTCCCGGAATCCTGCGTGGTCCTCGACCTCCTTCGAGGAATAGAAGCCGCCGATGGCGAAGCGCCTCTGGGCCTCCACCACGGCGCGGGGGATGTCCCCGCCCAACTCGCGTTCCAGCTCGTCGAAGATGACCTCCAGGTAGGCCGAGCCGAGCATGGCCATGCGCCTCCCCGTTACCCTGCTGGTGATCACGCCCCTCTCGATATCCCATGACAGGGTGGAAAGAAGAGCCGGGCCGCCGCATGTGCCGCACCTCTCCAACTCCACCCCACCCTCCACGAAACGGGGCTTGCGTATATCCAGCCTGCCCTGGAATTGGGGAGGGTGTTCGGCGGGCCGGCATGTCACCTCGATGGCGTTTCCCTCCACCATCTTGTATGATACGTCGTTATCGCGGTCCGTCACCGCCTCCGTGGAGCCGGTGAAGTCCCCGCACCACAGGGGGATGGAATAAGGGTGCTCGATGCGCTCGGTCACGTAATCGTCGTCGTCACCCTCAAGGCGGTATCCGACCAGGGAGCTTCTCCCGTAGCCCATGACGTAGTTGATCACGTTGAGGGCCTCGATGAGGGGATCCAGGCTCATCTCCTTTTTCTGCACCGCCTCCTTTACCTGGGGAGGGATGATGCGGCTGATGTATTCACGGCTGGCGCGGCGCTTGGTCTCGATGATGATGCGCTCCAGCGGCATGCCGATTATCTCCTCTACTCCCTTGAAGAGAGGGTCGAGGTTGTCACTCTCTATGAGCACCATGCGATGCTCGCGATCGCTGGCCTGCACGATGACCCCTCCCGCGAGCCAGAGATGGTTGCTCAAGAATTTCGAAGGGTCCCCGCACACCCCGCTCCTTTATTTCTCGCTCTTGTCTCCTTCCTTCTGCCATATGCCTTAAGCGACGGTTACCGGTACGTCTACTTATATGGATAGAGGAATTATAAACGCAAGATGGCCTCGGCGCACTGTCATCAGGCTACTTGGCAAGAGCAGGT
>JACVJG010000180.1 GCA_015711875.1 Candidatus Solincola jinzensis
GAGGGCAGCTACGTTAGCGTCGTTGTCGACGAACACCGCCAGCCCGGTTTCCGCCTCCAGGATATCCCTGACGTGGGCGTCTTTTAAGGGGTGGTTGGGCGCTTCCGTCACTACTCCCCGCTCGTAATCGATGAAGCCGGCGATCCCCAGACCCATGGCCTCGACGGAGAGGCCAGCTCCTTTCGCCGCCTCGCGCATGCGGGCGCCCATCTCAAGAAGACAGGCGAGGACACTTTCCTGCGATGAGGCATCGGTGTCCATGCGGTCTCTGGACACGATTCGCTCGCCGTCCAGGACGATGCCCGCCGTCTTAGTCCCGCCCAGGTCGATGCCTATGACCGCCAATCGCCCTCCTTTTGATCACTTGCCCGTCATCGCCTTCGCAAGCTGGACACCCACTTTATATCACCGGCGCTGAGGTGGAACAACTGCTGCGCCAGGACCACTGGCCGGCCGCTGGCTAAAGGTCACTCGACGCGCTTCGCCGCCGGGATCACGCAGTGAGACGCGCTTGTGCGCGAGGCGCGAGGCGTTGAGGCGGAGGGCAGGGTAGGCGCGATCCCGCACGCCCCTCCCGCCGCGCTGCACCCCCTTATGCGCGTGCCCTTGGGATGCCTCCAGAGATCGTGCCTAAAAGGGGTTGCCGACGAGGGTCAACGTGAACCCGGCGCGCTCGCCCTTGCTTTGTCTCCAGGTTTTATGCGGCCGGAAGGATGAGCGGTGGCTTTGACCCGCTCGTTCCCAAGTCGCCGTCACTTTTTCGATGCTACCTTGCTGACAGGCGGTGGAAAGTGAGCGTCGCGGGGAATCACGCCCGCCGCTTTCCGTGACGTTCCTTCTTTTACCGGCATGCCTCATAATATCGATGCGTGTTAAGGCGGGCGGTTGGCAAAGGAGGAAAGCGCATGGAGGAGAAGGAGAAGAGCGTCTTGTCGGAAAGGGCGCAGCAGATGGCATCGGATTATGAGCGTAAATGCACTGGATGCGCGCAATCGGTGGTGGCGGGGTTGCTGGATGCCCTCGGTATAGAGGATCCGGGAGAAGGGGTTTTCAAGGCTGCGAGCGGGCTGGCGGATGGAATAGGGCTGACGGGGGACGGCTCGTGCGGCGCGCTCACTGGCGGGTGTATGGTCATAGGGCTCCTCTTTGGGCGCGAGCGCAAAGACCACCAGGATATGATGAAACCCATGAGGTCTTACTTGATGTGCAAAGCGCTACACGATGACTTCATCGAGCGATACGGGAGCTGCCGCTGCTTTGATATCCAGAACGAATTGATGGGACGCACCTTCAACATGTACGATCCCAAGGAGCTGCAAGAGGCTTTTAACTCCGGGATGATGGATCACTGCTCGGGGGTGGTGGGGCGCTCGGCTCGCAAAGCGGCGGAGCTAATCCTGGCGGAGAGGGAAAAAGACCTCCAAGCCTGCTGAATACGGAAAGGTCGGTTACTGTTCGAAGAGGTGGGGAGCTCGGCTCGCAAAGCGGCGGAGCTAATCCTGGCGGAGAAGGAGAAACACCTCCTAGCCGGCCATTCCCAGGGTTGTGTCCCCTCTGAGGGAAAGCCTGCGTGGTGTGGCGACGCCACCTCCTTGCACGGATCGTCTAGCGGCTTTGTGGCCGCTGCCCTGTTTTTGGCGGTGGAAAGCCGCCAGGCGCGCCTTTATAATATTCATACGCCAGTGAAGGCGGAAAGTAATTGCGGAAGGGTGTCCGAGTCTGGCCTAAGGAGCACGACTGGAAATCGTGTGGGTGGAGAAATCCGCCTCGAGGGTTCGAATCCCTCCCCTTCCGCCACGAAAAACGACCCATATCCATAATCAATGACGGATGGCGCCCGTCGCCCTTCCCTTGCCGGAGAGGTCTGGTCTTCCTGGACCACGCCATACCCCAGCGCCGGCGCTGTACCACGGTTTCGTTGGGGTTTCTCTTGCGGTCTTTAACAGATTCTTAACACCGACAGCTTATAATTGGGCTGGCACGGGTTATGCCTGGCGTGCAGAAAGGTCGGGTTCCTTGTCCCGCCATGGATAAAAGGAGGAGGGGCGATGAAAAAATCGGCTCTGGCGGTGGCGCTGGTCGCCCTTTGCCTGCTGCTGGCGGCACCGATTGCCGTGGCCCAGGAGCAGCAGGAGCAGCAGGGAGAGGGACGCTCCGGGCAATGGCTGGAACGGCGAGGGGAGATGCTGCGACAGAGGATTGAGCTCCTCGTAACGCGCTTCGAGAACAACGAGGAAAGGCACATGGAGGCGTACAACCGGGCCAAGGAGAAGGTCAAGCAGCTCCTGGAAACACTTCAGGACAAGGGGTACGACGTTTCCAGGCTGGCCCAGGACCTCGCGGCCTGGGATGCCATGATCGTTGAGTTCGCCAAGGACTACGCGGCTTTCATCGCGGAGCTCAAGGAACTTGAGGGCCTGGCGGTCGGTCAGTCCGAGGGGCAGTTCCGTTCCGGGTTGCAGGAGGCCAGGCAGCTGTTGATGAAGGTCCATCAGGACGCCCTGGACATCCGCCTTTTCTACCAGAAGACCATCCGCGCGGACATCCAGGAGATCAAGGCCCAGGTGCCCTCTCAGGCATAGGGCGGAAGCTACGGGAGGTGGCGACAGTGAAAACCAAAAAGGGATGGACCGGATACGCCCTCGCCTTCGCCGCGGCAGTGCTGCTTTGCGCCCTGTGCCTGCTCTCCGTTTCTTGCGCGGGTAGGGATTCCGGCGGCACCGGAACCTCGGGCGGAGGTGGAAGCGACCTGAAGATCGACGACCAGGGCGACGTCGACGCCTTGCTGGAGGATGTCGACAGCATCATGGGCTCCGTAGACCCCGAGGATTTCAACCAGAACGGGCTCAGCGACTCGGAACTCGGGTTATAGGGGTCCGGGAAAGGCATCGCGCCTTCAATTGGAAAGGGAAGGGATAGGGCTCGAGGGCAGGGTTCGTTTCTCCGTGCCTTGCGAGAGCTCCCACAGGCGGCTTCATGTTGTGGCCATGAAACCAACCGGCGGGCGGGGCAGGGGGGCGCGATGGCCGGGAATCGCCCGGCAACGCGGGAGTGGATCGAAGGATCCATCTCCCTGTTAAGCCACAAGGGTTCGGCAGGCGCTTCGCGAGTCGGAAAAGCCCTAACCACCTCATTTGTTATCCTCGCCGACCAAGCCCGGTCGACAAGAGGTAGGGCATGACCTTTCTGTGCGGTGATGACCTCTCCAGGGGCTTTTATGCTAAAATATTACGCGTGCGCCCGTAGCTCAATTGGATAGAGCGACAGACTACGGATCTGTAGGTTGGGGGTTCGACTCCCTCCGGGCGTGCCATAAGGAAGAATAGAGCCGGGCTACATGCCTCGGCTTTTTTCGATTGCGAAGACACACTCAGCTGAAGGGTAAAAACGTGAATAGGGGGAAGCTTTATTGACGGGAGGCCTCATGGACTTCAAGGCACGGTTGATGGAGAAGAGGCGGATAGCCTGGCTGGCGTTGGCGGCTTGCGCCGCCGCCATCGCCGCCTCCTTCCTCTGGGAGGGGCCCCGGACGGTATACATGCATGCCATCATCATCTGCCTGGACTGCATAGGGTTGGTCTAGCGCATGAGCAGCACCGCGCGTCGACGAAGGTTCGTCCAGACCCTCGGCGTGCTCGCCATCAACCCCTACTTCGCCTATTTTTCCTCCCGCCTGACCTATCAAGGAGGGCTTAAGGGGGTCTGCGTACCGGGGTTGAACTGCTATGCTTGCCCGCTCGCGGTGTTCTCCTGCCCCATCGGCAGCCTGCAGCACTCCTTCGCCCTCATGTCTCCCAGGGTGAAGGGGTCCCTTTCCAGGGCCTTCGCATCCCTTTTCTACGTCCTCGCATCCGTGGGGCTGGTGGGGGCGGTGGTGGGGAGGATGCCCTGCGGCTGGATATGCCCCTTCGGTTTCCTGCAGGAACTGCTTCACAGGATACCGACCCCGAAACTGCGCCTACCCTCGTGGATGCGCTGGGGTCGCTACGGTTTCCTGGTGGCGCTGGTGGCGCTGGTGCCTTTCCTGACCGCCGCAAGCTGGTTCTCCCGCCTGTGCCCTGCCGGGGCCTTGGAGGGCGCCGTTCCCCTCAAGCTGGTCCCGCCCGCTGTCCCCCTTCCGCCCTCGGGCTGGTTTTTCTGGCTCAAGATAGCCATACTGGCGTTTTTCTTGCTGTGGTTCGTCTTCTCCAGCCGCCCGTTCTGCCGTGCCGTCTGTCCCCTGGGGGCCATGTTGGGGGTGTGCAACCGCCTCAGCCTCTATCGCATGGCGGTAGACGACTCGGCCTGTACATCCTGCGGACGCTGCCGGGAGGTCTGCCCCGTGGATATAGATATACGCGACGATCCCAACTCCCCTGACTGCGTGCGCTGCCTGCAGTGCAAGAAGGCCTGCCCGAGCGGAGCCGTGGCCTCTGGTTTCTGGTCGCCGGGGGAGGGTTATCGTACCGCGAAGAAGGGGCGGATGCCGGTAGCGATGGGAAACAGGAGCGAGGCATGATGGGCTTTTCGGCGCGCTCCTCCGGCATCTCCATGATGCGGGGCCGGCGCATCGGCGCAGGACTTGCGTGCCCCCTGACTGCAGTTCCCTTCCCCTTGCCGGCTTGAAAAGGCGGTGGTGACGGACGACGGCGCGCCCGTAAACCCCGGGCGTAATGTTCATCACACTTGCTTGACCGAGCCGTATCGGGTCAAGCCGGCTGTCGTTCAAAGCGAGGATTTCGGGCTTTCAGGTACCCGCCGCCCTTTTGATAGCCGCGCGGAGGTCCTCCTTGCTCGGGGTCCCCACGAAGGTCTTTACGACGGAACCGGAGGAATCGAGCACCACGATGGTGGGAACCGCCTGGATTTTATACTCCCGCGCAGTGGCGGCATCCCTGCTGGCGTCGATCTCCACGTAAGGGACGATCCCTCCCATCTCCTTTATCAGGCCCTGCACCAGGGCTTTGGCCTCGGGGCACGCCGGTCAGGTGGGGGTAGTGAAAAGGAGTACCTGGGCTTTTCCTTCCTGGATCCCCTCGCCGTTGTCTGCCGTGTCGCCGCTGCCGCACCCCGCCGCCACGATGGTTGCCACGAGAAGGGCTGCCGCGATGAACGCCAGAAAGATCCGCTTGCGCATTTTCTTACACCATTCCGTTCATTACCGAGCTGTTACCAGACTAATCGGTCCGCGGAAACCCTCCCTTGAGCTGCATCATACCGGAGGACTCTATCTGTGGGGAGAGCAAAAAGAGGTGAAGGGAATCAGAGGATGGCGAACCAGGGAGGCTCCCTTTGGTGAGGCTTGTTTTGAACGGTTGAATCTCCAAGCTCCAAGCCAAAGAACATTCATCACTTTGACTCATCTTGAACAGTCGATTTTTCAAACTACCAGGTAAAGGGGCGTTTTTCGCCCTCGTAAAGGGGCCGTGGCATTAGGATCGGCCTCTCTGGCCGCTGGCGGTATCGCGGCACCGACGGCGATATTGCTCGGATACGATGCCGAAATAGCGTGAAAACCCGCCCCGTGAAAGGTCGTCAGGGCACTGCGGTTTCAGGGCTACGTTACGTCGAGAATGAGCGACAGAACGCTGGTTCTCCAAAAGGGATGAGCGGGGAGCCAGCGGCATCGAAGCGTTGATCCAGGAAAGCGGTGGGCTACAATGCGTGAAACGCCCTCGAGTTCTTAACACCTGCCGTATAGCCAATGCGCGATCCGAAAGGCAAAAAGAAAAAAGGCGGCGCGAGGCCGCCGTCGAACGCTTACCCTAAACCTTAAGGGCTCTGATCTTTTCCGCCAGCGCGCTCCCAACGTCCTTGCCGGAAAAAAAGGAGACCGATTTGTCTATTTTGTCCGCTAGCTCCGGGAGCTTATCGGGGGTGAGCGCGTCAGGCGTGGTGCCGATAAGCTCGCAGTTCTTCTTGACCGTGGCCCTGGCGATGAAATCGCCTACGGCGTCGGCCAGTATCTTCTCTATCTCCTGAGCCAGCTTGTTCGCCAAAGCAACCCCTCCTGTGGCCTCCGCCCTGCGTCAGGCGCCTCACGATCCCGCTTAACCATGCCGGCTTTTCCCCTTAACCCGGGAACCCATGATTCCCCTGAATATATCGTTAACTGGTAACGGAAACTTAATCCCCGGGCGATAATTACTCCCAGGGCATTATGGTCCCCGTTATTTTTCCATCTCCTGGTCCATGCGCCGCAGCACCTTCTGGCCGCTGCGCAGCAGCCCCTGCAGGGCGGCGTAGGCGCTGTCCTCGTCCACCCGCACCTCGCCTTCGTAGGTGCCCGCGATGATCTCCTCCGCAGCGCGGTTGAGCTCCTCGATGGGCCGGGCCACGTACTTGCGGGTGAAATAGCGCAGCCCAAAGGTGGTGATCAATAAGCTGAAGGCAACCGCAATGGCCGAGACCACCGCGAGCCTGGCGATGAGGTTGTTTCTCTGGTCCTCGAAATAGCTCTCCACC
>JACVJG010000181.1 GCA_015711875.1 Candidatus Solincola jinzensis
CCGGCGATCCTTGCCAGCACGCCGGGCCGGTCCGGGGCGTCGAAGATCATGAAATAGCGGCAGACCACCTCGGCCATGTCCTTCACGGGCTTGCGGTAGAAGCAGGTGCAGCCCGCCATGCGCCCACCGGAGCGGATGTTGCGGGAGATGGTGATGATATCGCCCACCACCGCGCTCGCCGCCGGCAGGGAGCCCGCCCCCTTGCCGTAGAACATCAGCTCCCCCGCGGCGTCGCCGCGCACGAAGATGGCGTTATTCTCGTCCCTAACCGCCGCAAGAGGGTGATCCACCGGGATCATGGTGGGGTGGACGCGCACGCTGATGCCATCCGGCTCGTCCTTGGCCACCGCCAGGAGCTTGATGACGTATCCCAGGTCACGTGCGAACCTTATGTCATCCGGGGTTATGGCGGAGATGCCCTCGCAATAAACATCCCCCAGGGTCACGCGGGAATTGAAGGCCATGGACGCGAGTATGGCAAGTTTCGCCGCCGCATCCCTTCCCTCCACATCCGCGCTGGGATCCGCCTCCGCGTAACCCCTCTCCTGGGCTTTGCGCAAAGCCTCGGCGAAGGACAGTCCCTCCTCGTCCATGCGCGTGAGGACGTAATTGGTGGTGCCGTTCACGATGCCCAGTATGCTGTTCACGGAGTTTCCCGCCAGGCTGTATTTCAGGGGCATGAGAATGGGGATGGCCCCACCCACGCTGGCCTCGTAGGCAACATCCACTCCCGCCCTTTCGGCGGCGGCGAGGACCTCCCCGCCATGCGTGCTCATGAGCTCCTTGTTGGCGGACACCACGTGCTTGCCGAGCGCGATGGCCTCCAGGATAAAAGTGCGCGCCGGCTCAACGCCCCCGATGACCTCCGCCACGATATCCACCTCGGGGTCGCGGATGACCTCCATGGCATCGGTGGTCAGTTGCTCCTCGGGAACATCCACGTAGCGGGGATCCGAGAGATCCCTCACCGCCACGCGCTTGACCTTTATATCGCAACCGGCGCGCCTTGATATCACCTCGGCGTTCTCTCCCAGGATGCGGTAAACACCCGATCCCACGGTGCCGCACCCTATAAGTCCCACTTTGATATCTCCAGTCTCTTTTCTCATCCTCTCCTCCGCCTCCGGAATCGGCACCAAGCCGTTAACCATTTCCCCCGGCGCTCTTTCCGGGAAGGTCGCACGAACCTTCCCCGCCCCACCGGTTATCCCGCCAAAGAACCGATCACGAATATTCTACCAGCAGAGAAAGTCCCAGGGTTAGGAGCAGCGCTCCTGGAATGGCTGTCCAGAAAAAACGGCTTCAGGTCCCTGCGAGGACTCGATGCGCCAGATAGGGATGGCATGGGGCCCTCCAGGTCTTTCAACCCGGAAAGGGGCTGCGAAGGCGTACGGCAAAGGCGCCCATCGAAAAACAAGGCGCCTGCGCCGACAGAGATGCGCGCGTGTTATAATCGAAACCGCCATGAAGCTTAAACAACCCGTTCTGCAGGTAGCCCTGGATTTCGTTGATCTCGAGCGCGCCCTCAAGGTGGCCGAGGAGGCCGTGGAGGGCGGCGCGGACTGGATCGAGGCCGGCACCCCGCTTATCAAGAGCGAGGGCCTCAACGCCGTGCGTGAGCTGCGCCGCCGTTTCCCCAACCGCACTATCATCGCGGATATGAAGACCATGGACGCGGGGAGGGCGGAGGTGGAAGCAGCCGCCAAGGCGGGCGCCAACATCATCGACGTCCTGGGAGCCGCATCCGACGCCACCGTAAAGGAGTGCGTGGAGGCGGCGAACAATTACGGTGCCGAGATCATCGTAGACCTCATAGAGGTGGGCGATCCAGTGGAGCGGGCGCGCGCGGCCGAGGCCGCCGGCGCGCATTACATCGCCGTGCACACCGCCATCGACGTGCAGATGCGTGGAGGAGACCCCTTCGAGAGGCTCAAGGTGGTGGCGAACTCCGTGGATATACCCGTGGCGGTTGCCGGAGGGGTGAACTCGGAGACCGCCGCCACCGCGGTGCGGTGCGGCGCCGATATCGTCATCGTGGGCGGGGCGATCATCAAGAGCAGCGACGCGCGCCGCGCCGCGGCGGAGATAAAGCGGGCCATGTTGAGCGGAGAGGCGGTGCGCACTGAGCTATACAAGCGCGTTGACCTGGCTAACGTGCGGGAGATCCTGCAGCGGGTATCCACGCCCAATATCTCCGACGCCATGCACCGCTCCGGGGAGCTAGAGGGTATCATGCCTATCAGCCCCGGCCTCAAGATGGTGGGGCCGGCCGTAACCGTGCGCTCTTATCCCGGGGACTGGGCCAAGCCGGTGGAGGCCATAGACATCGCAGAGGAAGGCGATGTCATCGTGATCGACGCCGGGGGGCTCGGTCCGGCATTGTGGGGAGAGCTGGCCACCCACAGTTGTCTGCAGAGAAAGGTGGCGGGGGTGGTGATAGACGGCGCGATACGGGACACGGTGGAGATAAGGGCTTTGGGGTTCCCCGCTTTCTCGCGCCTTATAACCCCCACCGCAGGCGAGCCCAAAGGATTCGGTGAGATAAACGTGCCCATCAAGGTAGGCGGGAGACGCGTTTTCCCCGGGGACTGGATGGTGGGAGACGACGACGGGGTGATCGTGATCCCCCGCGACAAGGTGGTAGAGATCACCAACCGCGCCATGGACGTGCTGGAGAAGGAAAACCGCCTCCGTGCCGAGATCGAGGCCGGCTCCACCCTGTCACAGGTCGCCTACCTCGAGAAATGGGAGAAAAGATAACTCACCCCTTGCGCCTTCTCCATTTGCTGAGCCATTGCCTTTTCGCTTGATCGGCGTGGGAGGTATCTCCTCCCGCCTCTGGGGCCTCTTCCTCGCCCCCTTGCGCGACCCGCTCTTCCGTAAACTGAGGCACCTCTCTCTCCTCACCGGTGAGCATGGCGGCACCGCGGTAGTTCGGCACCTCCCAGACAAGGGTGGTAAAAGGGCTTCTCGCTCCCTTGCGCTCGGCGATGGCGGATAGAAAAAGCGCGGCCTTGGCGGGGTCCGATGCGCGGCGCAGTATAAGGGTGATATCCCTTTCCCCCATAACCGCCGCCGCCGAGGGATCGCACAGGACCACCATATCTCCAGGCTGGAGGGGAGCCTCGCCCGTATCCACCGCCTCGCCCTCGCCCAAGCCCAGCAAAGCGTCGTCTTCCCCGGGAGCCAACACCGCCTTGCCTTCTCCTTCATGAAAAAGGAAAAGGGAGCCCCCGCCGCTTCGCGCGCAATAGACGCGTGAGGGCTCGGCGGCCATGAGGAGAAAGTCCAGGCCGATGCCCTCTCCTTGCTTCACGAGGTGGCGGTGGATGTGAAGACATATCTCCTGGAGCGCGCGGCGATAGTCGGAGACGCGGATCTTCCCTCCCTTGACGCGGAAAAAATGGTGCGCGAGGGAAACGGCATATCTACGCGCCTCCAGCTCCGCCACGCCCGAGACCACGGAACATACCCCACCCGCGAAAGCGAGGGCCTCCGGAGGCTCGCCGGAGATGATATCAAGGTAGAAGAACGGCGCGTCTGGAGGGTTTCTTCTCTCCCCGTTATGCGCTATGCCCACGTTGGATGCCTGGGCCTCGATGGCTTTTCACCTCCATATGCCCTATCTAGTGCCCCACCGGCACATAGATCGCGCCTAATCCGCGGCGGGCGCCGAAAACGCATCAATGCATTATGCGCTCGCCGCGCACCAGGTCCTCGTAGCTCTCCCTCTCCCTTACCACCTCGAAGCGCTCGCCATCCACCAGCACCTCCGCGGCGCGCCTGCGCGAGTTGTAATTGGAGGACATGGTGAAGGAGTAGGCGCCCGCGCTCATCACCGCCAGCAACTCGCCCGGCTCGAGGGCGGGAAGTTCCCTGCCCCTGGCCAGAAAATCCCCCGACTCGCATACCGGCCCCACCACATCGACCTTTTCCAGCTGGCGCTCCCGTTCCATGACGGGCAAGATCTCATGATATGAGCCATAAAGGCTGGGGCGTATGAGATCGTTCATGGCCGCATCCACCACCAGGAAGCGCTTTTCGGCCGTGCGCTTGCGGTACAGGACCTGAGCCAGGAGCACCCCTGCGTTCCCCACGATCATGCGTCCGATCTCCAGGATGACGGTGCAACCGGACCTGCGTAGAATAGGCTCCAGGGCCTGGGCATAGTCGCGCGGGTAGGGAACCTCCTCTCCATGATAGGGGATTCCGAAACCGCCTCCGATATTGATGTACCTTATATCGATGCCGATGGACTGCAGGCGCTCCACCAGCTCTCCCACCCGGGAGAGGCTCTCGCGGAAAGGTTCCACCTGGGTGATCTGGGAACCTATGTGCTGGTGCACGCCCGCCACCTCCAGGTTGTCGAGGGAAGCGGCCCGCTTGTAGGCTTCCACAGCATCCTCTATGCCTATACCGAACTTAGCCTCCTTAAGGCCGGTGGCGATGTAGGGGTGGGTTTCCGCATCCACGTCGGGGTTCACGCGCAAGGCCACCGAAGCTTTTACCCCGAGCTCGCCCGCCACCTCGTCCAGCGCCTCCATCTCCAACTCCGATTCCAGGTTGAACATCAGGATGCCGGAACGCAGGGCGTAGGCCATCTCTTCCCTCGTTTTGCCGATTCCCGCGTAAACCACCTTTTCCGGCTTTATACCGGCCTTGAGGGCACGATATAACTCTCCTCCGGATACGATGTCCGCCCCCGCGCCTTCGTCCGCCAGGGTCGCGAGCACCGCCAGGTTGGAATTCGCCTTCACGGAGTAGCAGATAATGTGGGGGAGGGGCGAGAAGGCCTCTTCGAGGCGCCGGTAATGGTCCTTCAGGGTCCGACGGCTGTAAACGTAAACCGGCGTTCCCGTTTCCTCCGCGATGCGCTGCAGCGGGACGTCCTCGCAATACAGCTCTCCGTCTTTGAACTCGAAAGCATGCATCTCTTTACCCGGGTCTAAGGCCTATTCCCCGATAAAGGTCACGATCAAGGTTCGCGACCTGGGCACCTCGTCGAAATCGATGAATACCACCTGCTGCCAAGTCCCCAGCACAGGCGCGCCCTCCTCGAAAGGCACGGTCAGGGAGGGTCCCAGCAATCCGGCCCTAACGTGTGAGTGCCCGTTGGAATCGACTCCCCTGCGGTTGTGGTGGTAGTCGCGGTCCGGGGGGGCCAGGAAATCGAACAGCTCGCGGAAATCCCGGCATACTCCCGGCTCATGCTCCAGGGTGGTGACCGCGCCCGTCGCTCCCGGTACGAAGATGGTCGCGATGCCGCTGCGCAAGCCCGTATCGCTGAGCATCTCCCTTATCTCGCCGGTTATCTCCACGATGTGGGCGTTGCCCTCGGTCTCGAACTCAAGCCTCTTGTGCACAACTGCCATGGTAGTTCCTTTCCCTTTCCGTGCAACTACTATACTACCAGCAGGAGAGGCGCCGCTCCTATATCCATCTTAGTTTAACGGCAACGGACTCCGTCAGTTCAGGGACAGCCGGACATGTGAGAGATTATCCTCTCTCTTGATCGTTTTGCTTTCAATCAGGAATGATCGAGTGGTCTCTCCTCTCTTTCTTTTTGAGACCTGCCTACGAGAGAGTTTCAGCTCCGACAGCCGGCTCCGAGCGCGCAATGGCAGCGGCTTCGCAACGCTGCCGCCTCCGGCAGGTCATGGATATCCTTCGGCGGCCTTGATAAAAAGCCGTCATGATATCTTCCAAAGTCAGAGTCACCCTCAGTGATGTACGAAGGAAGGGGAAGAGGTGCCAAGGACTGGAGTGGAGCCGTAGGCGAAACGGAATTCCTTGGTCGCGCCATCAAAATATCCCTTGGAAACAGAGCGACCACCATGCCATCCTTTTCTCAGAGGAACAACTGAGAGACAAAGGAGAAGCACGATGGCCAATACTAAAATGGACCTGTTGGAGTGGTTGCGCAAGCAGCTGGAGGAGGCGGCAAGGCAACCTCCCTTCCCCGATGAGCCTACCTTGAGCCGCCATATCATCCCGATCGCGCTTAGGCTATAATCTCAACGGGAGTGATGCTGTTGGATCCTTTCAAGATATGTGAAGGCATCTTCCAAGTAGGAGGCCCCGACCTGACCTCTCCGGAAGATTGCTGCGTTTACCTGGTGGACCTGGGATACCCCTTGCTCATAGATACGGGGGCTGGCAGATCGCCGCGCAAGCTGGTAGCCAACCTGGAGAGATTGGGTTATTCCCCGCATGACCTCAAGCTTGCGGTCCTCACCCACTGCCATATAGACCATGTGGGGGGAGCTCCATTCCTCTCAGAGAAGTTCGGTGTGCCACTGGCCATCCACGAACTTGACGCACCAGCCGTGGAGGAGGCCGACGAGCGCCGCACTGCCGCCAGCTGGTATGGCGTCAAGCTTACCCCCTTAACGATAAAAACCCGTCTGAAAGGCGAGGATGGCGTCATCGAGGGAGGC
>JACVJG010000182.1 GCA_015711875.1 Candidatus Solincola jinzensis
GGCCGGGAGCGCGACGCGGCATGGCTTCGGGGAAGCATGCCATCGCGAGGGAACGGAAAGACGATGGGATGATGGCGGAAAAGAAAAGGGAGCCGTCGGTGCTCAGGAGGATGGAAGGTGGGATATGTTACCCCCGGGGTTTCAAGGCCTCGGCCACGGCCTGTGGGCTCAAGAGGAGCGGAGAGCTCGACCTGTGCCTGATAGCGGCGGAAGAGCGATGCGCTGCCGCCGGTACCTTCACCACCAACGCCTTCAGGGCGGCCCCGGTGCTGGTGACCATGCGGCACCTGGAGGACGGGTATCTCAGGGCGGTGGTGGCGAACGCCGGCAACGCCAACGCCTGCACCGGTGAGCGCGGGCTTATCGACGCCGAGGCCATGGCCAAGGCGACGGCGCGCGAGCTGGGGTACGCTGCCAGCGAGGTGGCGGTGGCGTCCACCGGGGTCATAGGCCGTTACCTGGAAATGGATAAGGTGGAAAAGGGCATTGCCGAGGCGGCGCGGCGGTTGAGCGTCGGGGGTGGCGTCGAGGCGGCTCGCGCCATTATGACCACGGACACCCGGCCCAAGGAGGTGGCCCTGGACTGCGGCGGGTTCAAGTTGGGGGGGATGGCCAAAGGGGCGGGGATGATCAAACCCGACATGGCCACCATGCTGGCTTTCCTCACCACCGATGCTTTGGTGGAACCTGACAGGCTCTCACGCGCCCTGCGCCATGCCGTCGAGATGACCTTTAACCGCATCACCGTTGACGGCTGCACCAGCACCAACGACATGGTGTTGTGCATGGCGGGAGGTTCGTCCGGGTATCGGCCTTCCGAGGAGGAGCTGATGAACTGCCTGCTCGAAGCCTGCTCGGAACTCGCGCGTGCCATCGTCCTGGACGGGGAGGGCGCCACGCGCTTCGTTGCTGTGCGGGTATGCGGGGCGAGGAGCGGGGAGGAAGCAAAGTCCGCTGCCATGGCGGTGGCGGATTCCCCCCTGGTAAAGACGGCGGTTTTCGGGGGGGACCCCAACTGGGGACGGGTGGTGCAGGCGGTGGGAGCGGCGTTGAAGGACCTCGATCCCACGGGGGTGAGTGTGGATATCTGCGGCATCAGGGCGGTGGAGAAAGGCGTGCCCACAGAGGCCGCGGGAGACCTGGAGAGGGCTATGTCCGGAAAGGAAGTGGTGCTGGAGGTCAACCTGGGGCGAGGCGAGGCGGAAGTGGAGGTATGGACATGCGACCTCTCATACGACTACGTGCGCATCAACGCCGAATACCACACCTAAACCCACGGAATCCTAGATAACATATCGAAAGAATGCATCGCGTAAGCGACTGGGCCGACCGCAGGGAGGCCCAGCGGTGCCAGTCGCCTGGACGGAGAGGGAGCGAGCGCGAGCGAGCAAGCGAGGTCCAGGCCTGGCACGCATGCAAGACGGGGCCAGCCGCCGTGGCTTTATCGCTTGGCGGCGGGATAAAGGAGAGAGTTGATGGAAAAAGCGCGTGAAAAGGCGAGGGTGCTCATGGAGGCCCTCCCTTACATCAAAGACTATTACGGAAAAACGGTGGTGGTAAAGTTCGGCGGCAACGCCATGGAGAACGACGAGCTCAAGGAACGCTTCGCCTCGGACATCGTGCTCATGCGCTATGTGGGCATGAACCCGGTGATAGTGCATGGCGGGGGCCCACAGATCACCGAGTACATGCGCCGACTATCCCTGGAGGTGCGCTTCGTGGACGGTCACCGCGTGACCGATGCGGCGGCCATGGAAGTGGCGAAGATGGTGCTGGTGGGAAAGGTCAACAAGGAGATAGTGTCACTCATCAACGGCCACGGCACCCTGGCGGTGGGCCTATCGGGCGAGGATGGAAACCTCCTGATATGCAGGAAACGTCTGCACCGCGGGGAAGAAGGGGAGGTCGATCTGGGCTTCGTCGGCGAAGTGGAAAAGGTGAACCCACGCATCCTCTACAACCTCATCCGCGACGAGTTCATTCCCGTGGTGGCGAGCATCGGCGTGGACGGCAGAGGGCATAGCTACAACATCAACGCCGACCTGGTGGCGGGAGCCCTGGCGCGGGCGCTGCGGGCGGACAAGCTCATCTACCTCACCGACGTGGACGGCATCTACCGCGATATATCCGACCCGGACAGCCTCATCCCCGAGTTGGGGCTGGAGGAGGCGGAAAGGCTGCTGGCGGGGGGCTCCCTTTCCAGCGGCATGCTCCCCAAGCTCCGAAGCTGCGTGGATGCGGTACGGTCGGGGGTGAGGAGGGCGCACATCATCAACGGCACCATCGACCACGCTCTCCTCCTGGAGCTTTACACCGACGCGGGGATAGGCACCATGGTGAGGGCGGATGCGGCGCCTGAGGCCGCGAAGGAATGAGAGCGGCAAACCAGTACGGGGGAGGTATTATGGAATACGATCTGCAAGCGGCCAGGAGACAGGAAGAGCTTTACCTGATAGGGAATTACGGGCGCCTGCCGGTGCTCTTCGTGCGCGGCCACGGTACGCGGCTCTGGGACGACACCGGCAGGGAATACGTGGATTTCGTCTCCGGGCTTGGCGCCTGCGTGGTCGGCCACTGCCATGCCGAGATCATAGCCGCAGTGGCGAGACAGGTTTCGCAGCTGATCCACGTCACCAACCTTTTCTACACCCGTCCTCAGGGGGAGCTTGCGGAGATGCTGGCGCGCTACTCCTTCGCGGAAAAGGCGTTTTTCTGCAACAGCGGGACCGAGGCCAACGAGGCGGCCATAAAGCTGGCGCGCAAGTATATGCGGGAGGTTCGGGGCGAGGAGCGCTATAAAGTGGTAAGTGCCCTGCGCTCTTTCCACGGCCGCACCTTCGGGTCCCTGGCCGCGACGGGTCAGCCGGCCAAGGCTGCGCCCTTTGAGCCTGTGACGCCTGGTTTCGTGCACGTGCCGTTCAATGACCTGGAAGCACTCGATGAAGCGGTGGACGAAGCCACCTGCGCGGTGATGCTCGAGCCTATCCAGGGCGAGGGCGGGGTTTACGTCGCCGATGTCCCCTTCCTGCAGGGCGCGCGGGAGATCTGCCGGCGCAAGGGGGCCTTGCTGGTGCTGGACGAGGTGCAGACGGGCATGGGGCGCACAGGAGCCCTCTTCGCCTACGAGCATTACGGCATCGTTCCCGATATCATGACCCTGGCTAAGGGGCTAGCGGGCGGCCTGCCCATCGGAGCCCTTCTTTCCACTTCCGAGGTGGCGAGGGGCTTCGGACCCGGGGATCATGGCAGCACCTTCGGGGGAAACCCGGTGGTCTGCTCCGCCGCTCTGGCGGTGCTGACGGTGTTGCGGGAGGAGCAGCTGGTGGAGAACGCGGCCCGGGTGGGCGTCTATTTCAAGCGGGAGCTTGAAAAGCTGGCCGAGGAAACGGGCGCCCTCAAGGAGATACGCGGCATGGGGCTCATGCTCGCCGCGGAGCTAAAGCAGCCGGTGGCGAGGGAGGTGGTCCTGAGATGCCTGGAAGCGGGATACGTGGTGAACAACATCGGCGATGCTGTCCTGCGCTTCCTTCCGCCCCTTTCCGTGTCCATCCGCGAGGTGGACGGCCTGGTGGAGGCGTTGGGCGCGATCCTAGACGAGGTCGAGCGCGAGCGGGAAGGCGATGGAGGTTAGGGAGATGAAGGACCTATATGGTAGAGATTTCCTGAGCATGGCGGACCTCAACGCCGACGAGCTAGCCAGCGTGCTCGACGCCGCCGACGCCTTCAAGCGCTCCCTGAGGGAGGGAAAGTCGAGGCGCAGCCTGGAGGGTAAGATCGTGGCGCTTATATTTCAGAAGCCCTCCACTCGCACCAGGGTCTCTTTCGAGGCGGCGGTGCATCATCTCGGCGGCCATCCCCTGACGCTCAACGCGGCCGAACTCCAGCTCGGGAGGGGGGAGACCATCGCCGACACCGGAAGGGTGCTTTCCCGCTACGTGCATGCCATCACCCTGCGCACCTATGGGCATCATGAGGTGGAGGAGCTGGCGCGGGCGGCCGAGGTGCCGGTGGTCAACGCCCTTACCGACCTCGAGCATCCCTGTCAGGTGCTGGCCGACCTCATGACCATAAGGGAGCGCATGGGTGCGCTTGCCGGCCTGAAGCTAGCTTACGTGGGGGATGGCAACAACGTCGCCAACTCCCTCGCGCTCGGCTGTGCCCTCGCGGGGTTGGCCTTCACCGCCGGATGTCCGCGCGGCTACGAGCCCGATGAACGCATCATCGCCCTGGCCCGCTCCCTAGCCGGGCCCGATATGGTGAGGGTGGTGCATGACGCGCGGGAGGCGGTGGCGGGAGCCCAGGTGGTCTACACGGATGTATGGACCTCTATGGGCCAGAAAGAGGAGCAGAGGAGAAAGCGCGACCTCGAGCCTTTCCGCCTCGACGGGGAGCTGTTCTCGGCGGCCGATCCCGAGGCCATCGCCATGCACTGCCTTCCCGCCCATCGCGGCGAGGAGATAACCGACGAGGTGCTGGATGGCCCCCGTTCCGCGGTATGGGATCAGGCCGAGAACCGCATGCACGCTCAAGCCGCGCTCCTGGATCTGCTGGTGGGAGGTTGACGCGGAGGTAAAGGTGGACAGGCGCCGCAGGATGGAGCTCATACGGGACATCATCGCCAGGCGGGCGCTTTCAAGCCAGGCGGAGCTGTTAGAGGAATTGGCCGCCAGGGGGGTGACGGTAAACCAGTCCACCATCTCCAGGGACTTGCGCGACCTCGGGGTGGTAAGAATGCCCGGCCCGGGAGGGCGTCGAGTATACGCGCTGGCTCCGGCAGGGCCTGGCGTGCCGGTCGCCGTGGACGAGGAGGGGCTCAGGCGGGGGTTGAGGGAGTTCCTGGTGGGGATGGAGACCAGCGGCAACCTGCTGGTTCTGCGCACGGCTCCCGGCAACGCCCACGCCCTGGCAGCCCTCCTGGACCGCAATGGCAGGAAGGAGGTGGCGGGCACGGTGGCGGGGGATGACACCATCCTGGTGGTGGTGAGAGAGGGTTATGACCCCCGCGCTCTGCGGGAGGAGTTCATGAGCATGGCGGGGCTTTGACCCACTACGGCGGCCTGGAGTCGGATTTCCGCACACACGGGAGCAAGGGGCGGTTTGCGGGAGACAGGAACAGGTCTCAAGCCTTTTGCTGGCGCGGGTGCGATCGCATCATCCCGACCGCTTGCCCGCGGGCCCAGGTATCGGTGGGGAACGGGAGTCTGGGCATGGTAACATGAATCGTGGCCTGCCGTGCGCTGATAGGCCGTATTGCCCGGCTGGTGTTAAAAGAGAAAGTATTACAAGAGAAAGCGGTGAAAAAGGATGAAGGAGACAGTGATCCTCGCCTACTCCGGTGGCCTCGACACCTCGGTGGCCATCAAATGGCTGGAGGAGAGGTACGGTATGCAGGTGGTGGCCCTGGCCGCGGACTTGGGGCAGCCGGGCGACCTGGAGGCGGTGAGAAAAAAGGCCCTTTCCGTAGGGGCCGTTGATGCCGTGACCCTGGACCTCAAAGAGGAATTCGCCCGCGATTATGTGCTTCCCGCCCTCAAGGCCAACGCTCTCTACGAGGGGAAATACCCGCTGGCCACCTCCCTTGCCAGGCCTCTCATCGCCGCGGCCATGGTGGAGGAGGCTCAGAGGAGAGGAGCGGCGGCGGTGGCGCACGGCTGCACCGGCAAAGGGAACGACCAGGTGCGCTTCGACCTGACCACCATGGCCCTGGGCCCTGAACTGAGGATAATCGCGCCCCTGCGCGAGTGGAGCATGTCGCGCGAGGAGGAGATCGCCTATGCGAAGGAGCGAGGCATACCTGTGCCGGTGACCCTGGAGAGCCCCTACTCCGTGGACGAGAACCTCTGGGGCAGGAGTTGCGAGGCCGGGGTGCTGGAAGATCCCATGCAGGAGCCCCCCGAGGACGCCTACGCCTGGACGGCTTCCCCCCAGGCCGCGCCCGATGAGCCGCGTTATGTCCAGGTGGATTTCGAAGCAGGCTGTCCCTGCGCCCTGGACGGCGAGGAAATGGGCCTGGTGGAGTTGATCGAGCGGCTCAACGCCCTGGGCGGCGAGCATGGGGTCGGGCGCATCGACATGGTTGAGAACCGCCTGGTGGGGATAAAGTCGCGCGAGATCTACGAGGCTCCCGCGGCGACCATCCTCATCGAGGCGCACCGGGCGCTGGAATCCCTCACCCTCACCAGGGAGACCCTGCATTTCAAGCCGGTGCTGGAGGGCAAGTTCGCGGAGCTGGTCTATTACGGCCTGTGGCATGATCCGCTGCGGGGGGCGCTGCAGGCGGCGGTGGAGGCCACTCAGGAGAGGGTGAGCGGGCGCGTGAGGCTGAAGCTCTTCAAGGGAAGCTGCGTGGTGGTGGGAAGGGAGTCCCCGCATTCACTTTACGATTATTCCCTGGCCACCTATGACCGGGCGGACGAGTTCAGCCACCGCTCCAGC
>JACVJG010000183.1 GCA_015711875.1 Candidatus Solincola jinzensis
CCTCAAGCAGCAGCAACTCCACCTCTGGCAGCTCCTTTTGGTCCAGGAGAAAGGGCGCGTATGGTATGGCGTTCTCCCCGATAAAGGAATAAAAATATTCCTCGAGATTGAGGAGGACATACTGGCAACCCAGGCAGGAACTCAGAGAAAGCAGCGCCACCCTCATCATTCACTCCAGTGTCGTCTTCAGCATCACCAGACACGAGCCCGGGCCCGCGTGCTCGGTATGCAGATCTACCCTGCGCCCAAAAACATTTTCCAGCATGCCGGCCGCATATCCATGCATGGTCTGGCAGGCAACGCCCCCCAACGCGACCCCCGCGCCCAGGCATGCCGTCCTAATGGGGCAGCGCTCGAAGAGAAGGCGGATGAACATCTCCTCCACCTCGTAAACCCAGAACTCTTCGTCTTCCTTGTTCTTCCACAGAGACACGCGCCACACCTCGGGCGAGCCCCGGAAAACCCATTTCAACGCCCTTTCGATATCGTCGGTGGCGTCATAGGCTGCGGCTTCCCTCTTGCCGAGATCCTTGCCGGCGAAGTACATGAGTTGAGGAGTGGATCTGCCCGTAAACTCCCCGCCCGCCTGATCGAAAACGGCAAGTGCCTCGGAGAGGGCACGCAATCGGTCTATCAACACCTCTGTATCCTCGGGCATCTTCTACCTCTTTTCCCGGCTCCCGCACTACAGCCGCGCCGCCTTGCGATAACGCCAAGCGCGGAAACCCTCTCGCCCGCCGGTTGTTTTACCCTTCCATCATCATGCAACGGCCAGGCTACCCTTCCCACCCTGCCTTTCCCTTGAAGTCTTCGGCTTATTCAAATAAAACATGAACGGCTTTTTCGCGCCAGTTGAACTGCAGACAAGCGCTTTTGCGACGCTCCGGAACGGCACGCTCGCAGTATATCCCTTTCGATGAACTTATCATGCATGTAGAGACGTCGAGCGGTTATCTCTCTGCTTTGCGCCCTTGACGCCGCGCTAATGCCCGTCCGACAGCGCTTCTTGCTCGTCGCCCTGATCCTTTACCATAAGGTCAGACCCATGCAGACCTTCGCCTTTATAGGTTATCGGGCAAGAACGCAAAGAGGATGGAGCGGTATCAGAAGGAGGGGCGCCCCCGTGAAAACGAGCCTCTTCACCCGCAGACAAGAAACCACGTTTCATCGCCTTCCCGCCCGAAAAACTGAGTCCGCGAGCCATTGCGCAAAGGCAGGGTTAAGAACAGGAAAGTCGCCATGAGCCGTCCCGCTGGCGAGCTGAATGAGGAATGCCTTAAAGCCGTTCCGCGGTCTAATCGCCCTGCACCTCTCTCTTCACGCGCAGGAACTCCTCGTAGTCGGAGGTGAAGAAGTGGCCCCCGTCCCCGGTAGCCACGTAGAAAAGATAATCGACCTCTGCGGGTTCTAGAGCCGCTTTCAGGCTGGCCAGGCCGGGGCTGCATATGGGAGCGGGAGGAAGGCCCTTGTTGAGGTAGGTATTGTAAGGGGAGGGGACCTTGAGGTCCTCATAGGTGAGGACCTCTTTCCATTCCGGTAGAGCGTATTGCACCGTGGCGTCGATCTGCAGGAGCATGTCCTTGCGCAGGCGATTATAGATAACCGCCGCCACTATGGGCCGTTCCGCGTCCAGCACCACCTCGCGCTCTATGAGGGAGGCCACGATCACCACCTGGTAAGGCGTGACACCCAACTCCCGTGCTCGCTCCCAGTCCAGGTCGGAGGTCTCCGACCTGAACTGGGAAAGCAATGTCTCGATGACTTCTCTGGCTTGCGCTTCCGCGGGGAATTCATAAGTCTTGGGGAAGAGGAAACCCTCCAGGTTTCCCGCCTTCTCTGGAGGTATCAAAGGGGTGTCGTATCCCCCCTCGCTGGACGCGCGCAGGAACTCCTCGGCGCTAAGGCCTATCGCCTCTTCCACCCTGCTCGCGGTCTGTGACACCGTCAGGCCCTCGGGGATGGTGATGCGCACCAGGTTCTGGGGTCCGGCTTCGAGCATGTCGAACACCTCGCCGTACCGCATGCCCGTGAAAAAAGTATAGGTTCCGGGTTTGAACCTGCCCTGTCTGCCCTGAATCCAGGCAAGGGCACGGAAGATGGTGGCGGAGGTTATCACTCCCTCCTGGCGCAACCTCTTGGCTATATCGGCGGCGGAATCCCCTTCCTCTATGGTCACCTTTACCGGAGTGTTCCCATGGGAAGGGAAAAAGTAGTGCGTTACCAACGCCGCCGTGATCGCCAACAGCGCGAGCGCCACACAAGTCGTCATAAAAAGCGCCCTGCGCCTGCGAACCGACCTGCTCAGGGGAGGGACTCTTCTATTCGTTCTCGTCTCCTGCAATATCCTTTTCCCCCGCTTTTGAGGCGCGCTCGCTTTCCAGGAACGACTGCAGGATGATCGCGGCCGCCTCGGCGTCCGCGCTACCTCTCGCCGTCTTGCCTGCCTCGCTGAGTCTGCGCCTAGCCTCCACGGTGCTGAGGCGCTCGTCCCATAGAATAACCCTGGCGTCCTTTATCCCTTCCAGTGCCACGGCGTAGCGCCGCGTCAGACGAGCCTGCTCGCCTTCGCGCCCGGAAAGGGTCAGCGGCAACCCCACCACCACCGTCTTGACGCCTTGTCCATCTACCATTGCCTCCACGTAGCGGCGCAGGCCTTCCGGGTCGAGGTCTTGCAGCACCTCCAGCGGCGATGCGCTCAATCCCAAGGGATCGGATATGGAAACCCCGATGCGGCGGCGGCCGATGTCCAATCCAAGGCTACGCATCTCTTTCCTTCGGAGCTCTTTTCATCTCCTCCAGGAAGAGCGCCAGCGCTTCCTCCACGCCTTCCGTTCGGCTTCCCCCGCCTACGGCCATGTCCGCTCTTCCTCCCCCTCCTCCACCCAGAAGACGCCCAGACTTCCTCACCAGTTCCACCGCGTCAAATCCCGATTCCAGAGCTCCCTTTCCCAGCGCCACCACCATGTTGGCCTTGCCGCCCTGCACGGAGATTATCCCCACCGCGGCGGCGCCCCGGGCGGACAGGGTGTTTTCGGCGAGCTCCCGCAGTTCCTGGGGGTTGAGGCCGCTCGCCTCGGCGGCCAGTATCCTTCCCGGCGGACCCTGTACCTCGCGCCATTCCAGCCCTTCCCTGGCAAGCGCAGACAACTCGCCGCGATCGCGCTTCCTCAACTCTCCCTCTAGCTCTTTTACCCTCTGCTGCAGCTTGCTCACGCGCTCGGGGATCCTTGCAGGCTCCGTCTTCAGCGAGGCGGCCAGTTCTTCCAGCATCTCCCTGCGCTCGCGGAAAAGGCGGTATGCCTCCATTCCCGTTACCGCCTCTATCCTGCGCATATTGGCGCCTATGCCGCTCTCAGAGGTCAACACCAGCAGCCCTATATCGCCCGTTCTCCCCACGTGGGTACCGCCACACAACTCACGGCTTATTTCGTCTACCTCGACCACCCGCACGTGATCCTGGTACTTCTCTCCGAAAAGCGCTATGGCGTTGATGCTGGTGGCATACTCGTAGGTGGTCACATAAGCGCGCACCGGCAGGTTCTCCAGGATTTTGCGGTTAGCCAGCTCCTCTACTCGCGCCAACTCATCCCGCGTCAGGGGACTGAAATGGGTGAAATCGAAGCGAAGGCGCCGCGGTTCCACCAATGATCCGGCCTGCTTGGCATGCTCTCCCAGCACCTGCCGTAGCGACCAGTGGAGTATATGGGTGGCGGTATGGTTTCTTCGGATGGCGTTGCGCCTCTCCACGTCTACGCGTGCCTCCACCTCGTCTCCGGCCCGCAGGATTCCGCGCCTCACTCGGACGTGATGCGATATCACCCCAGGCGCCGGACGAAGGGTATCCGTGACCTCAGCCTCACCGGTGTCAGAGACGATAGCGCCGGTATCGCCGACCTGTCCTCCCATCTCCCCATAGAAAGGCGTGCGGTCCAGTATGATCTCCGCTTCCTCGCCCTCTGCGGCCTCTGAAACCACCCTGCTTCCCTTGACCAAGGCCGATATCCGCGACCTCTCTTCCGACCTTTCGTATCCCGTGAAGACGCTTTCTCCGTAGTTGTCCAGTATCTCTGTGTAGACCTCGGGCACGGTCGCGGAGTAACCCTCCTCCACACGCGCCGCACGCGCCCTGCGTCGCTGCTCTTCCATAAGGGCTTCGAAGCCCTCGTCGTCCAGGGATAAACCGCGCTCTCGTGCCAGCTCCCGCGTGAGCTCCAAAGGGAACCCCAGGGTATCGTGGAGGTGGAACACCACCTCGCCGGGGATCACCCCACCAGCCTCTCCTGCCGCTCTCGCCACCGCGTCCTCGAAATACGCCAGACCGGAGCGCAGGGTCTGAGAAAAGCGTTCCTCCTCGCTGCGCACGATGGCCACGATGAAAGCCGCGTTCTGCTTCAGTTCCGGGTAGGCCTCGCCCATGGTGTCTATCACCACCTCGACCATGCGCGGGAGAAAGATATCCCCTATGCCCAGCAGCCTTCCATGGCGCACCGCCCTGCGTATTATCCTCCTGAGTATGTAGCCCCGGTCCTCGTTTGAGGGCAATACTCCGTCGCTCACCAGGAAAGTCATGGCGCGGGAGTGGTCAGCGACGATCTTCAGGGAGACGTCGCCCTCGCCGCCGTAAGCGACTCCGCTAAAGTCCGCAGCCGCTTCCAGCACCGCCGCCAGGGTATCGGTCTCGAAATTGTTAGTCACCCCCTGCAACACCGAGGCCAGCCGCTCCAGGCCCAGCCCGGTGTCGATGTTCTTGGCGGGCAAGGGATGCAGGTGCCCTTCCGCATCGCGGTCGAACTGCATGAAGACCAAATTCCACAGCTCGAGGTAGCGGTCGCAGTCGCAACCCGGGCGACAGTCCGGCTGCCCGCAGCCGAACTCCTCGCCCTGATCGTAGAGCACCTCCGAGCAGGGACCACAGGGTCCAGTGGTCCCCATGTCCCAGAAATTGTCCTTCTCTCCCAGGCGCACCAGGCGTTCCGGAGGCACTCCCACCACGTCCCTCCAGATATCGTAAGCCTCGTCATCCTCCTCATATACCGAGCAATACATACGACCGGCGTCGAGCCCCATCTCCGCGGTGAGGAATTCCCATGCCCAGGGGATAGCTTGCTCCTTGTAGTAATCTCCAAAGCTGAAATTACCCAGCATCTCGAAAAAAGTGAGGTGGCGAGCGGTATGACCGACCTTTTCTATGTCCGTGGTGCGAACGCATTTCTGGCATGAAGTGGCGCGGGTGAACTCGGGCCTCGCGACACCCAGGAAGTAGGGCTTGAACTGCACCATCCCGGCGTTGGTCAACAACAAGGTGGGGTCGTCGGGCACCAGGGAGGAACTCTTGACCACTCGGTGTTCCCTCGCCTGGAAGAACTCCAGGAATCTCTTCCTTATCTCCTCGCTTCTCAAACCCGGCACCTTCCTTCCGGCCTGCTCTGCCTGGCCTCGCTCAACGCATCTGCACTTTCTTGAAATGAGGGGCAGCTCCCCGGGATTTATCAATGATGCGCATTGCCGTTTCGCCCGCTTCTCGTTCCACCTGTCGGTTGGTGAAATATATATAGGATATCCGTCAAAAAGTGGGGGCTTTCAGCCCTTGGTAGCGGAAGAGGCGCCGTTCGGCCTGATCCGCCACTCTCGCGCAGCGGCACCCGGGCATGGTCGAAACCTTTAAGCATCCTCCTCCGAGTGCGCCCGCCCCATCTCTTCCCCATCGCCGTTTCCTGGTTTTCCGAACGCCTTCCTGGCCCCCATTCCCAGGGTCAATACCTTCACCAGGGGCGAGCTGAAAAGAGACTGCGCCGCCTTGGTCATGGAGTCGGCCCGCTCCGCCAACCGTTCCACCGCGGCAAGGACTCCGTCCACGTATCCCATCTCCGTGTTCACGTGGTCCATGGTGGTCTGCAGCTTTCCCATCAAGGGGATGACCTGCTTGCGGATGTCGTCCAGCATGCGGTTGGTGATGCTCATGGTGCGGGCCAGTTTGAAGGTCACCAAAGCAGCGGCAAGCATGAAAAGCCCGAAAGAAACGGCGCAGATGAGAGCCGCGGTCCCACCCAATTCAGCCCGCCTCCCCGGCCGTTCCGGTGCCTCCGCCGGCCCGGGAGAGGTAATCCTCGATAGCCGCCCTGATGCCGTCCGCCGCCAGGTTGGAGCAGTGCATCTTCTCCTCCGGCAATCCGTCCAGGGCCTCCGCTACCTGCTGATCCGTTATACTCAACGCCTCCTCTATGGTCTTTCCCTTCACCATCTCCGTGCCCATGCTGCCCGATGCCACCGCCGCGCCGCATCCGAAGGTCTTGTATTTGATGTCCACCAGGCGCCCGTTCTCGACCTTTATATAGACCTCCATCATATCCCCGCACACGGGGCTGCCCACCTTTCCCATACCGTCGTAATCGGGTATCTCGCCCACGTTGCGGGGGTTCTGAAAATGCTCGAT
>JACVJG010000184.1 GCA_015711875.1 Candidatus Solincola jinzensis
TCCCTGTCCTATGACCGGCGCCTGGCGTTATACGACCTCAGGGTCACCGAGGCACATGCCATGGCCCTGGAGGAGTGCGGGGTGCTGGAAGCCGGCGAGAGGAAAGCCGTGGTCTCTGTTTTGGGCGAGCTGCGCGCGGAGATGGAGAGGGGGGAGTTCGCGTTCGCCGACGATGAGGACATACACACAGCGGTGGAGAGGGCGCTGGTGGAGCGCCTTGGGGAGACGGGGGCAAAACTGAGGGCTGGGCGCAGCCGCAACGACCAGGTGGCCGCGGACATGCGACTTTTCGTAAAGGAAGAGTCCCGCCACATCTCCATCCTGCTGCTTGAACTCATGGGGGTGGTGCTGGAGCGCGCGCGGGAACACCTGGGTGCGGTGATGCCGGGATTCACCCACCTACAGCCGGCGCAGCCCGTGCTCTTGTCCCACCACCTGATGGCCTACTTCGAGATGTTCAGGCGTGATGTGCAGAGGCTCGGGGAGGCGGCAGCCCGCGCCGATCTCTGCCCCCTGGGAAGCGGGGCCCTCGCGGGCGTGACCTTTCCGCTCGACCGCGGGATGATGGCGGACGAGCTCGGTTTCGGCGGCATCACCGCCAATTCCATGGACGCGGTTTCCGACCGCGATTTCGTGGCCGATCTCCTGTACGCGTTGAGCATGCTGGCGACGCATCTCAGCCGCATGGCGGAGGAGATGGTCTTATGGTGCACGCCGCGTTTCGGTTTCATGGAGCTGGACGAGGCTTACGCAACCGGGTCCTCCATCATGCCCCAGAAGGCCAACCCGGACCTGGCGGAGCTGGTGAGGGGCAAGACCGGCCGCATGCTGGGACACCTGGTAGCCATGCTGGCCATGCTCAAAGGGCTGCCCCTTTCCTATAACCGCGACCTTCAGGAGGACAAGGAGGGCCTCTTCGACGCCGTTGACCAGGCGGGAGCGATGCTGAAGGTGATGGCCGGAGCCCTTTCCACCGCCAGGTTCGATGTGGTGAGGATGGCGGAGGCGGCGGAGGAGGGCTTCACCAACGCCACGGATCTGGCGGATTACCTGGTGCGCAGGGGGCTTCCTTTCCTGGAAGCGCACGCCGCTGCCGGCAGGTTGGTGAGGGCTTGCATGGAGGCAGGCAAAAGGCTTGACGAGTTGGAGCTGGAGGAGTTTCAGGCCGTGGAGCCGAGGGTGGAGGGTGACGTGTACGATCACCTCGCCTTGTCGGCCTGCGTGGAAGCCAGGGACCTGCCGGGGGGCACGGCCACGGCGCAGGTGGAGGAGGCGATGGCGCGGGCGCAGGAGTGGCTGGAGGCACGCCTTCTGCGCTTGAGGGACTGAGGCAGCCGGGGCGGAGAAGGGGCTTGCCCATGGGAAAGAGCGAGGAACTCAGCAGGGCGTTCGAGGAACTGGCCGAGCTTTCGGAGATAAAGGGCGAGGTTCGCTTCAAGGTCAACGCGTACCATAAGGCGGCGGAGATCGCCCGCTCCCACGGCGAGGAGCTTCTGGCCCTTGATGACCTGAAGGAGCTGCGAAAATACCCTGGCATCGGGGAGGGCATCGCCAAGAAGATCCTGGAGTTCAAGCGCACCGGCACCATCTCCAAGCTGGAAGAGCTCAAGGAGGAGGTGCCGGTGGAGCTCATATCCCTTCTCCAGGTCCCTAACCTGGGGCCGAAGCGGGCGAAATTGATATACGACGAGCTGGGGGTGCGCACGGTGGAAGAGCTCCAGGCCGCAGCCGAGGCGCACCAGTTGGCCGGGCTCCACGGCCTTGGACCCAAAGCGGAGCTGAACATCCTCGAGGGCATAAGGCACCTTCAGACCACCTCGGGGCGTCTCCTGCTGCACACCGCCTACCGCATCCAGGAGGAGATAACGCGGGCCTTGTCGGAAAAGCTACCCGCACTCAAGACGAGCCCGGCCGGGAGCCTGCGGCGCATGAAGGAGACCATAGGCGACATCGATATCCTGGCGGCATCACGGAAGCCCCTGGAGGTCATGGATGCCTTCTGCTCCCTGGGCATGGTGGACAAGGTGCTGCTGCGCGGAGAGACCAAGAGCTCGGTGCTGACCGCGGAGGGCCTGCAGGTGGATCTCAGGGTGGTGAAGCCCGAGGAGTACGGCGCGGCATTGCAGTATTTCACCGGTTCGCAGGCGCACAACGTGCGCGTGCGCGAGATCGCCAAGAAAGACGGCAAGAAGATCAACGAGTACGGCGTCTTTCGCGTCGAGGACGACCGCAGGCTGGCGGGGGAGAGCGAGGAGGAGGTCTACGCCTCGCTGGGCATGGCCTGCCCTCCACCCGAAATAAGGGAGGACCGTGGAGAGGTGGAGGCCGCTCTGCGGGGGGAGCTGCCGGAGCTGTTGAGAAGGGAGGACATCCGGGGTGACCTGCACGCCCACACCGACGCCAGCGACGGGGTTGCGGACCTGGCTGAGATGAGGAAAGCGGCGGAAAGGCTCGGATACCGCTATCTCGCGGTGACCGATCACGCGGCGGGGCTCAAGGTGGCGGGAGGCTTATCCCGCGAGCGCCTGCTGCGTCAGGTAGAGGAGATCAGGAGGCTGAACGCCAGGGGAGACTCCCCCGTGACCCTGTTGGCGGGCAGCGAGGTGAACATCGACAACCAGGGCGGTCTTGATTACGACGACGAGGTGCTCTCATGCCTCGACGTGGTGGTGGCTTCGGTGCATGCCGGTTTCAAGCAGGACCGCGAGACGGTTACGCGGCGGGTGATAAGAGCCATGCGTAATCCCCACGTGAAGATAGTCGCGCACCCCACCGGCAGGCTCATAGGGCAGCGGCCGCCCTACGATATCGACTTGGCGGCGGTGATGGAGGAAGCGCGTCGCACGGGCACCGCGCTGGAGCTCAACGCCTTTCCCGACCGCCTGGACCTGGGGGACGAGAACCTCATGCGTGCGCGTGCCATGGGGGTGATGATCGCCATCGGCACCGACGCGCACCGGCCCGAGCATCTCGATTTCATGCTCTTCGGGGTGGCCACGGCTCGGCGGGGCTGGCTTTCCCGCTCCAATCTCCTCAATGCCCTGGACGCCGACGAGCTACTGGAATGGCTCTGGCGCGGGCGCCCCAGGGCCTGACCCGTCCGCTACCCGTCACGGCGTCAAGCCCATATAATAGGGCTGGGTGGATAAGCGGCGGCGAGAAACCCGGGAGCCTGCGGGAGGGGCAGAGAATGGAGATCAAGAGAAACCAGATAATCCCCCTGGGATATGGGAAATATTTCCGCTCGGATAAGATCGTAGGCCTGGAACCCATAGGCGACGAGCGCGGCCCGGCCAGGAGGACCTACGTCTACGTGGAGGGTCGGCCAGAGCCGGTGGTCGCTTCCCGCGCCGAGGGCACCATCCTCAGAGACCTGGTGCTCTCGCGAGAAGAGGTGGAGGCCTCCGTGGCCTTCGACCTCCTGGACCGCGTGCTGCACGAGCTGGAGCGCGTGGGCCCCATACTTCGTCGCTCCATCCGCGAGGAGACAGGGCTGGACATCGACGACCTCGTGGTGCGCATAAGGCGCGTGCTGGCGCGCGAGGACGAAGAGGAGGAATACGAGCAGGGCTCGCTGTTCTCCACTTGAGCGTGGAGAACGGTCTGGGAGCTGCGGCTTGACGAGGCGATAGAGCAAGGAGGAAGGCGTTGAAGCTCGGCGAGATCCACAAACTGGCGGTTAAGATGGGGATCGAGAAGGATCCCCGCGGGAAAGAGGAGATCAAGCGACTTCTGGAACGCAACCGCGAGAAATACGAGAAACTGCCGGAGAAGGAAAAGGAGTTCTTCGACCTCGACAGCCTGGAGAACCCTTTTCCGGACTCCCGTATCCTGGTGGGCGACCCGGAAACCGAGGTGAGGTCGGCCCTGGTGGGAATAGACATGGAGGTGCCGGAGGTGCTGCTCGCCGACCGCCTGCGTGAAAAGGGAGAGCCACTGGACCTCATCATCAGCCACCACCCCGAGGGCCAGGCGCTGGTGAACCTGGACAAGGTCATGGCCCTGCAGGCTGACGAGTGGTACCGCCACGGGGTTCCCATAAACGTGGGGGAGGCCCTTATCGGGCCGCGCATGAAGGAGATATACCGCGCTTTCCTTCCCCGCAACCATGAGCGCGCCCTTGACGCGGCGCGCATCCTGGGCATACCCTTCATGAGCATGCACACGGTGGCCGACAACCAGGTGCACTCCTTCCTCAATGACCACTTCGCGCGCAGGAAGCCCCGCACCGTCGGAGACGTGTTGGACTGCCTTCTGGAGCTGCCCGAGTACCGCGCCTCGGCGCGCATACAGGCCGGCCCGACGATCATCGTGGGCAGCAAGGAGAACCGGGCTGGCAACATCATGGTGGACATGACCGGCGGCACGGAAGGACCCCGCGAGGTGTTGGAAAAACTTTCCTCAGCGGGCGTGGGCACCATCGTGGCCATGCATTATTCGGAAAAACACAAGGAGGAGGCGGAAAAGCACCGCATCAACGTGGTCATCGCCGGCCACATCGTTTCGGATTCCCTGGGCATGAACCTCATCCTGGACCGTCTGGAGGAAAGGGGGGTCGGGATCATCCCCGTTTCGGGCCTGGTCAGGGTGTCAAGGGCACGCAAGAAAGGAGCGGCCGCGGGAGGAGCGCGACGGCGCGCTTGAGGCGACGCGCTGTATGGCTTGCTTGAAAAAAGCCGCCACATGGTCTATGGCAGAAATAGAGCGTTGGCACAAGGTCTTTTGACCACGGCAAAGACCTCACGGAGGAGAGGATGAGCGAGGGATATAACCTGCTGGAGCAGGGAGAACGCCTGCTGGCCGAGAACCGGTTGGAGGAGGCTATAGAGCGCTTCCGGCGCTACCTTGACGACTACCCCGAGGACGTTGACGGGCAGTACCAGTTGGGCATCGCCCTCTACGAACGGGGCGAGCTCGAGGAGGCCGTGCTGAGGTTCGAAAGGGTGAGGAGCTTGAGCCCGGAGGACCCGCGCGGCTATGACGGCTTGGCCCTGGTGATGATGGAACGGGGCGAGTACCGTGCTGCGGTGGAGCTCTATCGCCGGGCGCTGGAGATGGACCCCGAGAACGTCGACCTCCTCAACGAGCTGGGTATTGCCCTTCATGAACTGGGCGAGGAAGACGAGGCCCTGGAGGCCTACGAGCGCGCCATCCAGCTCGAGCCCAATTTCGGCTATCCCTATTACAACAAGGCCAGGCTGCTGGCGGGAAGGGGCCTTTACGAGGAGGCGGTCCATAACCTGGAGACGGCCATCAGCCTTTACAAGGGCGAGCGCGAGAAGCTCGTGGACGTGCTCTTCGAGCTGGCGGCGGTTTACGAGGACATCCTGGACGACGTAAAGGCCGCCGAGATCTACAGCGAGATCCTCCTGCTGGACCCGGACAACCTGGAAGCTCTCGGCTGCCTGGGCTCCATCCACCTCGACAACTGCGAGTACGAGAAGGCGGCGGCTTATTTCGACCGCCTGATCCGCCTCGACCCCCAGAACGACAACGCTTACCTTGAGAAGGGATACGCGGTAGGCTGCATGGGTGACGTTGAGACCGAGCTCCAATATCTGGACAAATGCTTGGCGATAAACCCCCGCAACAAATATGCCCTCAGCAACAAGGGGGCCGCGCTCATGGAGCGGGGGATGCTGGATGAAGCGGAGCGTTTTCTGCGCCAGGCGGTGGAGGTCGACCCCGGTTACTCCTGGCCATACTACAACCTCGCCTGCCTCTATGCCCTGAAGGGGGAGAGGGAATTGAGCATCGACTACCTGCGGCGCGCCCTGGACCTCGACCCCGAGCTTAAGGAGGACGCCATGAGGGACTCTTGCCTGGAGGGGCTACGGCAGCACCGATCCTTCAGGGAGCTCCTCGAATAAGAGGCGTTTCAGGGGCACGGACTAGTTCTTGCCCACGGTTATGATGACCTGTGCGCCCGGGCTCGCAGAGGCCCCCCCTCCCGGGAACTGGCTGATGACCGTGCCCGCCAGGGAGGGGTCGGAAGGGCTGTAGACCACCTTGTAGGTGAAACCGGCTCTCGTGAGAGTCTCCTTGGCGGCGGTCTCGCTCATCCCCACCACGCCGGGCACCGACGACTGGGGCGACGACCCCTGGCTTACGGTTATGGAGACAGCGGAACCCGCGGTCACGGTGGTGCCGGCCAGGGGCGACTGACCTATGACCTTACCCTTGGGGGCGGTGCTGGAATAGGCGTAGTTCACCACGGGGCTGAGGCCGGCGCCGCGGATGGCGGCTACCGCCTCGCCCTCGGACATCCCCGTGACCCCCGGAACGGTTATGCGCTGGTTCTGGCTGTTATGGATGGTGCACCTCTGAGTGGGCTCTTCGCCGCGCCGGAAGGTACGCGACTCGGTATGCGGACACAGGGAGGTGGCCAGC
>JACVJG010000185.1 GCA_015711875.1 Candidatus Solincola jinzensis
ACGTCACCGGAAGGGCGGGGGGCCGCGGGGGGCGGGGACGGCTGGGCTTTGCATTCGTCGCGGCTCGCCGTCCATTTCCCCATGCCGGCCATCATCCGTACTCCTTCATGTCGCCTGTCTCTCCTCATATCCCCGGAAGGGCCCGGCCGGAGAGGGGGTGGGCCCCGCAGACGGTGGAGAGGGCAAGGGAGGCCAAGGCCTCTTCCCCCTTCCGGTGCGTCCTCTCTTTCCGGGTGTTATCCATCCTTTTCCTCTATATCCCCAGAAGGGCCCAGCCGGAGAGGACCAGGGCCCCGCATAAGGTGGAGAGGAGGAGGGAGGCCCAAATCTTTTCGCCGGTGAGCTCCTTGACGATGGCGAAGATGGGGTAGAGGGCCCAGAGCACCCCGGTGACCCCGAAGGCCACGGCGGTGTTCCAGCCCCCGGCCAGGTTGAAGAGAAGCCCCACCACGCAGAAGATGAGGGTGGGGGTGTAGGCGAGGCAGAAGGACTTGATGGTCCAGTCCAGGGGGCGGTCGCCTCCCATGAGGCGGGAGGCCGCCCAGGCCACGCAGGCCACCAGGGCCACCCCGGAGGTGCCCAGGGCGGTGCCCAGGAAGGTGAAGCCCGCGGCCTTGCCCGCCGAGGCGGTGCCCACCCGGTGCATGTCCAGGCCGGTCTGGAGGAAGAAGAGGGTGAAGGCCAGCCCGGAGACGGAGAGGGATACGGGCCAGGGCACCTTCTCCAGGGCCCCTTTCACCACCTGGGCGGGGTTGAGGATCATGGAGAGGGCGGAGCGCAGAGAGGAAGTGGTGGTTGTCCCGGCTGCTTCCATAGATCGCCCCCTTGCCGCCCTTGCCCATCTCTATTTGCCAGGAAACAATGCTGCAACCAAAGTTGCGATCTCGATGATATTTTAGCATGCTCTGCCCGCAATCGGAATATTGATCCACCCGCAACCGGACTCTTAGAACTAACGCAGGCACGGGAAGAAAATCATGCGCAGCGCCTTCGGGTTGTCTCCGATATCCTTTTCCTTCAGTGGCTCTATCTATTCCTCATCTCCCTTGCCATGCTGGTGGCGATGGAGTCCTTCAAGCTGGCGCGGAGGCGGGTGACGGGACGGAGGTGAGCGAAGCGCACTGGTTACATGCCCGCGTTTTGTGGCCTGATCGAGTTACTTCTTCAAGCTGGCGGGCAAGCTTACGGTCGTGGATTCCCTTATGCGAACCGCCTCGGCATGGGTGCAATAATGATCTGCCGCAGATTAAGAGGCCCGGTAGTCAGGCAATCCTTAAGGGATAGGGAGCCTCCTCCGACGGATCCTCTCTCGTTCGATTACCACGATGCTTCTGCCCAGCTCTTCGACGGCGATCAATTCCAGCACCCTGCGCAGCAGCGCCAGAGTCTGTTCCCTGCTGTATTCGCCATACCTGAAGAGAACGATACCCGGACCTTCTTCTTGTGTATGGGCAAGCAGCCGTGGATAGTCCAGGTCCGCGGTGATCACTATCATGTCGTTGGCTCTTGCGTAGGCCAGAAGCGCTTCGTCCGTGGCCCCGCTCATTTCGATCTCTGATGCGTGAACGGCTTCTAGCCCTTGGTCTCTCAGCCAAGCAGCCAGCCCCGGGGGTAGGGGCATATCGATGAGAAAGCTCACTTGGCTATCTCCAGAGTCTCCTCTTCGGCGAGAAAAGCCGCGTAGCGTAAGGCTTCGTCTATGTCCTCCGATTCAAGGTAGGGATATTCCTGTAATATCTCCTCCCTGGTCTCGCCGGAGGCCAATAACCCCAATAATCGTGAAACGGGGAACCTTAACCCTCGTATACAGGGCTTGCCGGTGCATACTTGCGGGTCCACCGTGATGCGCTCGAACCTCATGCCTAACACCTCCGCTTTAATAATAACCCTTTACCTTGAGGGGTGTCATTCTGCCTCGCGAGAGCATGTGGCCTGGTCCGCTTCACGGCGCTCATGGCTCACCTCATTGGTTCCACTAGAGGATCACGAGCGAACTAGAGCCATTGAAGGCATCAAGGTTTTCTTGACAACATCACCTCCAGAGAAAGGTCCGCCATTTACCTCTTACCTTTCGGCGCGCGCGCGCCGAGAGAATAAGGAGGAACGGTCCACGGCGATAAGGAGAGGAGAGCCAAATAGTCACCGCCTCCAGGGACGCAAAAGACGGGCCGCGTGATGGGCTGCCCGCTCGCGGGAAGTGGGGATGCGCCCGGGCGAAGACGGCTCTGCACTCCGCCCTCATCCTTTTTCTCGTGCTGACCATCGCCACGCTGCCCCCCATCTCGCCGCCGCGATGCCTTGCCGCCGAACTCCCGGATGAGCCGGACCTCTCTTTCTGGGTGACCAACGGCGAGGTTTACTCTATTCTCCCCACCCCGGACACCGTCTATATCGGCGGGAGTTTCACCTACGTGGGGCCCAATACCGGAAACGGGGCCCCTTTTGACGCCTCCACCGGCCAGCCCCTCCCCTCCTTCCCGCGGGCGGAAGGCAGCGTCTATGCCTGCGTCCCCGACGGCTCGGGGGGATGGTTCATCGGGGGATACTTCACCGAGGTGGCCGGACAGCCCCGGGCGGGCATAGCCCGCATACTCTCCGACCTCACCCTCGATCCCTCGTTCAACCCGGGAGCCGGCGGCTCGGTGCTCGCCCTGGCCCTCTCCGGGGACACCCTTTACGCAGGGGGGGGAATTCACCTCCATAGGAGGTGAGAGCCGAAACCGCATAGCCGCCATCGACGCCCGCACCGGGCAGGCCACGGATTGGGATCCCGGCGCCGACGGTTATGTGTATGCCCTGGCCCTCTCCGGCGGCGCCCTCTACGCGGGGGGAGAGTTCACCTCCATGGGCGGCAAGCCGTGCGTGGGCATCGCCAGGTTCCCGGTGGCCTACGAGGTGATGGCAACGGTGCTCTCGGGAGAGGGAACTGCGCTTCCCGCCAGCCAGACGGTGGCCCACGGGCAGGACTCCGCCCCCATCGCCATCACCCCGGGGGTGGGATGGCACATCGCCCCGCTCACCGACAACGGCAAGCCGGTGGCCGTGACCGACCCCTCGGGCATGGACTACACCGTGCGTGACGTCGCCGAGGACCACAGCGTGCAGGTGGCCTTCGCCCGGGACTTCAAGCCGGCCCCCGCCTGGTACCTGGCCGAGGGGTGCACGCAGGGGGACTTCGAGACCTTCCTCCTGATACAGAACCCCGCCGATTCCCCGGCCACCGTGGACATCGCCTTCCAGACCGAGGAGGGCGAGGTGGCCCCGCCGGACCTGCGGGGGGTGGTAATACCTCCCAGGTCCCGCAGGACCCTCAAGGCCAACGACTACCTGACCTCCTGGGGCGTCTCCGCCCGGGTGACCGCCACCTCGGGAGAGGTGGTATGCGAGCGGGCCGTCTACGGCAACGGCAGGGCCTGGGCCCACGACTCCATAGGGGCGACCGCGCCGTAGCACCGGGCACGCGCCACAGCATCGGGCACGCGCATCAGCACCGGGCACGCGCCATAGCTCGCTTCGCTGCCCGCCGACGGTTCCGTGAGAGGCGAGGCGATCCCCCGGTTATGAGCCCAGCCACCACCAGGGAACCGCGATCACCTTGCCGTGGAGATGGCGCAGGGCGCTCCCCGCGTGCACCAGCAGGCCCCTTACAGCCCGGGGGTGCTCCTCGAGGAACGCGAGAAGCGCAACTGATGCGCTCCACCTCCAGCCTTACCGCCTCGGGAACAAAGGGTGCTTAGCCTTCCTCGTCGCGGAGTCGGGGCCAAAACCGAGGAGAGGTCAGTAACTGAGCAGGTAGAGGTTGCGGTAGAGGTCGCCGGGGGCGATGTAGGCCTGCAGGCTCTGGGTGCCGGGTTTGTATATCACCACCTGCTTCTCGCGCTGTGAGAAACAGGTCCCGCCCGGCGCCCCTTCCCAGTACTTCTGGACCGTCAGCCACACGTAGACCACCACCTCATCGTAGGGGATCTCCTCCTCGGTGACCTCGTAGCGCTTGCCGTTGTAATTGTCCGTGCCCTGGGGCCCGTCGAAGGAGAACCACTCGTAGGTGGGACCGCTGAGGCTCACCGTGCGGTTGGTCAACTTGTGCAGAACGTCCACCTGGTCCACGCGCACCGCGGTCTGCTGCGGGCTGCTTCCCCCGATGACCAGGGGGATGGCGAAGGAGTGCGGTATGGCCATCACCACGTCCCACATGGAGTGCAGCGGGTCCGAGGAATCGAACTCCAGCTTGGGGGCGAAGTCCTCCCTGGCCTCCTTCCAGGTGATCACCTCGCTCCCCTGGTCTGTGATTATGTACTCGTCGTCCTCGCTGCGGAAGCCGTCGATGATCGCGTCCCCGATGTCCAGGAGGTCTGCGGGATGGTCCTCGATCAGTTTCCCCGGGATGTCGGCCCACGCGGTGATGTCGAAGATGCTGCCGTCGTCGGACTCGAACCACCCGGAGATGTCTATCTCCGACTTGGTGGCGTGCGTCTCGTAGGTCCCGCCCCAGACCGTCACGCCCACCGCCGCCAGGTCCTTGGTCCCGCTCCAGTATTCCGCGGAAACGCCGATGGCGTAATTGCCGAACCATGCGTACATGTCGGCTCCGCCCACGTCCATGAAGCCCGGCCATCCCGCCTTGACCATCCACGAGGTGTAACCCTCGGCGGCGGAACGGATGCGTTTCTCGCCCAGGTCGGGAGAGAGCTTGAAGAACCGGAAGAGCTGGTCACCTCCGTAGAGCAGGATGGTTTCCTCCGTGGTCATGCCCTTCCCGGAGACGGATATCACGTAGATCTTGCTGGGCCTGGCCTCCAGCTCCACGGGCTGGAAGATCCCGCCATCATCCACCTGCAGCTCCCGCACCACGTTCCCCTTCTCGTCCTTTATGGTCACCGAGGCGCCGCCCACGGGCTGTCCCCTCCTCTCCACCACCATCCCGCCCAGGAAGCCGGTGGCTATCTCCTTCATGACGATGGTCTGGGTGCGCTCCTCCCCCAGTACCACCTCCACCTCCTGCCCGCTCACCGGGTGGTACCCGCGCTTGGTGAAGGAGAAGGTGTAGGTTCCCGCCGATATGTCCCAGGAAAGCTTCCCGCTGGCGGGGGTCCTCTCGGTCTCGCGGTACTCGTGGAGGGACACAGTCACCCCCTCCAGCGGATTTCCGCTGTCGTCCACCACCTCGAGGGTGATCACGCCGTGGTTGTCCATCTCCGCGTTGACGAAGGCCAGGGGCTTGGTGCGAGAGACGGTCACCTGCGTCTCCAGCGGGTTGTAGCCTTCGTGCTCCACCCGCACCTGGTAGGTCCCGAACTCCAACCCGTCCAGCATGAACATGCCGTTCTTGTCGGTGAGCGCCTGGTGGTCGCCCACGGTAACCCGCACGTTGGGCATGCAGGTATACCACCCCAGGCGGTGACGGACGTCGGAGGAGGCGTCCACCACCCGCCCGAAGACAAGCCCCTTCTGGCGCACGGAAAAGGCGTGGGCGGCCGAGTCGTTCCCCGTGGTGTACTGCCGGCTGGAGGTGGTGAGGCTGAAGGTCACCTCGACCTGCTCCGCGAGGTAATCGGAAGGCACCACCCAGGTGAGGGAGAAATCCGCGCCGCAGGCGGCCTCGATGTCGCCCAGATTCGCCGCGCCTATCTCCTGTCCGCCCACGCTCGCCCTGACCACCACGCCGTTGGCCCTCTGGCACCCGCGGTTGATGACCCTGCCCCTAAGGGAAACGGGGCCCCCGCATATGGCGGGCCGCGGCAACTGGCTGAAGGCGTTGAGGTCCAGCAGGGGGTCGCAGAGCTCGGGCCTCCCCCCGTCGAGCAGCTTGTCCGCGCCGGCCCATCCGCCACCCTCCCAGCCCCGCAGGAGGAAGCACTCCCCTCTGGGCAGCCCGCTCACGTTCCGGCCGTACCAGTAGGCGAACATCGGCGCGGTGTCCTCTCCCGTCCCTTCCAGCAACTGGCAGTGATGGTTCACCCCCGCATAGAAAGGCGCCCCGTGCCCCAGGCGCCCGCTCCACGCCTGGGTGACGTTGCCTCTTGCCGTATCCACCTCGGAGACGAAGAGGTCGGACTGTTGGCGGGCCCAGACCACGGTGGCCGTCCCTCCCCTTGCCGCCAGGCATCCGTGGGTCACGCCGCTGCTCGACGTGGAGACAGCCACCGTGCGCACCACTTCGAGCGACTGCGGATCCACCAGCGCGAGCTGGAGGTCGAAGAGAGGCGAGCCGCGCCGTTCCGCGGAGGAATAGGCCTGGCGGGTGAAGAGCACGGCCAGGCACCCCGTTCCCTCATCCCAGGCCGCGTCGTGGAAGCGCAGCTCCACCTCGCCATCCTCCCGGCGCAGTTCCCT
>JACVJG010000186.1 GCA_015711875.1 Candidatus Solincola jinzensis
CCCTCGAAAACGCTGAACATGGGTAACCACCTCGACTTTTAGCCACGCCGTGAGGGCCGGGGTTTCTGCTATACTATATCACACTACAAGCCCTGGATATGGCGGAAGAAGGCGGGTCGAGTTCCGCCGGAGACCCCCTTCCAGGAGAAACCGGAATGCCGCTGCGGGGAGTGGTCGCGGCGAGGCTTGCTCGCCTTCGCTGGTTTATTATTCCAGGATATGAAAGACCAGCGCGGGTTTCTCATACACGCGGTGAGCGAGGAAAAAGCCCGCGACGCACAAGGACAGCGAGAAGCAGCCCGGACATAGTGCAGGGCAGGGTAGGCGCGCTGGCGCGCCGCCGAAACTCAAGGAGGAGATGAGGTCGTTGCTGAAAAAACTGCTCACGCCGCTCAAGATCCACAACCTGGAGCTCAGGAACCGCATCGTGATGACCGCCATGCACCTGAACTTCACCCCCGACGGGAAGGTGAACGACCGTATCGTGGCCTTCTACGAGGAGAGGGCGCGGGGTGGCACCGGCCTCATCATCGTAGGGGGCAGCATCATCGACGATTACGCCGGCGCCTACTGGCTGCTGGACATGCGCGACGACTCCTGTATCGAGGGTCATTCCATCCTCGCCGACGCCATCAAACGCCACGGCGCCGCCGCCGCCTGCCAGCTCTACCACGCTGGGCGCTATTCCCACTCCGTGACCATGGAGGGGAGGCAGGCTTTGGCGCCCTCGCCGGTACGCTCGCGCTTCACCAACGAAGAGCCGCGCGAGATGACCCTCGACGATATCAAGCGCACTATCCAAGCCTACGCCGAAGCGGCGCTGCGGGTGAAGAAGGCCGGCTACGATATGGTGGAGGTACTGGCCTGCACGGGCTACCTCATCTGCCAGTTCCTCTCACCGGTGACCAACCTGCGCACGGACGAGTACGGAGGCTCCTGGGAGAACCGCATGCGTTTCGGCCTGGAGGTGGCGGATGCGGTACGCGAGGCGGTGGGCCCGGATTTCACCGTGGGCTTCCGCATCGCGGGCCACGATTACATCGAGGGCGGCAACACCAATCGGGAGTGGGCGCTCTTCGCCGCAGAGCTGGAGAAGCACGGGGTGGACGTCATCAACGTCACCGGCGGCTGGCACGAGACCAGGGTACCGCAGCTCCCCATGTCCGTGCCCCGCGCTGGGCTCGCCTACCTCGCGGCAGGGGTTAAGCAGGCCGTGAGCGTGCCGGTGATCGCCTCCAACCGCATCAATGACGTCTTTGTGGCAGACGAGATATTGCGCATGGGAATGGCCGACCTGGTGGCCATGGCGCGCGGACTCATCGCCGACCCCGAGATCGCCGTGAAAGCCGCCGAGGGCCGGTACGAGGAGATCACCCACTGCATCGGGTGCAACCAGGGATGCTTCGACCACGTCTTCTACCTGCAGCCGGTCACCTGTATGCTCAACCCACGCGCCGGGCGCGAGCTGGAATACAAAGTCGAGCGCGCCAAGACCCCCAAGCGGGTGGCGGTGGTGGGGGGTGGTCCCGCGGGCATGAAAGCCGCTCTCACGGCCGCGCAGAGAGGCCATGACGTAACCCTTTTCGAGAAGAGCGAGGTGCTGGGGGGGCAGCTCAACCTCGCCGCTGTGCCGCCGGGGCGCGAGGAGTTCTGGACCGCGGTTGAGGACCTGGACGTCCAACTCGACAACGCGGGGGTGGAACTGCGCCTGGAGACCGAGGCCACGGCGGAGATGCTCAAGCGCGAGGGGTTCGACGCCGTGGTGGTGGCCACCGGGGCTCGCCAAGTGGTCCCCCCTATCCCCGGTATCGACAGGCCCAACGTGGTCATGGCCTGGGACGTGCTGGAAGGCAAGGAGGATCCAGAGGGACGCGACATCGTCATCATCGGGGGAGGGGCGGTGGGCTCCGAGACGGCAATGTACGTGGCCAGCATCGGAACCATTTCCGGGGACACCCTTTTCTACCTCTTTATGAACAACGGCGAGGACGTGGAAACCCTGCGCGAGCTGTGCAGCCGCGGCATCAAAAAGGTCACGGTGATCGAGATGCTGGACAAAGTCTGCCGCGACGTGGGTATCTCCACCCGCTGGACCATCCTCCAGGACATGCGCAACCTGGGCATCGACATACGCAGGAACGCTATGGCCAGGCGCATCGAGGAGGGGAGAGTCGTGGTCGACGTGGACGGACGCGAGGAAGAGATCCCCGCCGACACGGTGATCATCGCCGCCGGTTCCTGTCCCGCGAATGGCCTATACGAGGAGCTGAAAGACTCCGGCATGGAGGTCTACCTGATAGGTGACGCCAAGGAGGCACGCAAGGCCATCGAGGCGATACAAGACGGCTACGAGATCGGCCTCCGCCTCTGAAAGAGACACGCTCTGGCCGAGAAGATTTCTCGTTGCGGAGATGAAATCCGCATCGCAAGCGCCTGAATACTTCTCGCCGGTAATCAGGCATCAAGAGCGGCGTGCCGGTTCCGGGCATCACGCAAGGAGCAAGAAGTCATCTCCTTCTTTAAATCATAGGGCGGGCTGGATGGGGATTCGGGCTAGAGACCGCTCCTGGTTTCTCCTTTCCCGCCAGGATACTCGTGTCGATCGAGGGTCTCGCGGGCGCGGCGCACGAGGTCCGTGATCATGGCGTCCAACTTGAAACCGTGTTCCACCACCGTTTCCAGCATCGCTTTCTGCTGTTCATTCAGGGGACCGGCTTTTTCCCTGCCCAAGGTGCCCGCGTAGGAGATGATCACCGTGAGCGGCGTTCGCAGGTCATGGGACATCACGGAGCGGATCTCCTCAAGGGTCTGCAAGACCTCTTCCAGGCCGGCTGGCCCGGCTGAAGCGCCACCGGCGCCGTCTGACGAGCTATCCTCGTGCACCTGCTCGTACCCCGCAGGATTCTCCTCTAGCCTTCCGGAGGCGATGAACTCCCGCACCATCAAAGGGAAGATGTCGGGATCCACCGGCTTTTTTATAAAGCCATCGAAATGGGCCATCACTTCCGCCCTATCCCTCTCCCTGATGGAGGCGCTGAGCGCTACCACCGGGGTATGCTCCAGCCCCGGCACCTTTCTCAGCTCCTCCACCAACGCTCCTCCCACCTTTTCGGGCATGTGCAGGTCCAGGAGAACGAGGTCGGGCCGGCGCTTTTCGGCCAGCTTTAACGCCGCCTCCACGTCGCCCGTGGTCATGACCTCGAAGCCCTCGGCCTCCAGCAAGCCGCGCACGACCTCGCGCTCCACGACGCTGTCATCGACGTAGAGAACCAGTCTCTTCTCCGTTCCGCCCATATTATCACCAGAGTTATCATCGGGCGCTCCGGCTCCGCGCATTAGCCCCGCATGGCGACCTATAGGCCTAACGCCATTGCCGGAAGTCAACGCCCCGTCGAAGCTGACGCGCTTCCCTTCGGGGGCTTTCTGCCCATGATTCCCTTTTCTTTTCATCGGGAAACCATGGCATCCCTTTCTTCAGGGTTCGCCCTTCTCGGATTCCCCATTGGCCACTTTCCACCAAAGCGGAGAGCCACGCCCGAACCAGGACGTTTAGGGATATAGAGCCATTAGCTGAAGTGCAATTTGCTCCTCGATTTCTTCTATGCCCTTCGCTTCAGGTGCCAGATTTAGTACTGTAGCCCTCAGGTAGAACATTTGGGAGATCGCCCTTTTCCTCCTGTGGACTAAGCTTGGTTTGTCAGGATGATCGTGTGGCCTCTCAATCTTTTTCAAGCCGAAAAGCGCATGCCGAAACGTTACAGCAACCCTTTCCCGGCAGCGTTGTTGGATACATGAATCGTCGAACTCAGCCGGCGGGGAAACGACCGGTAGCCTGAGTGCGGTCCGAAATGCAAGAAAAGTAGCTCCTCCATCGCCCCCACTTTACGGCGGGAGACGGTGATGAGGGATGGGGAGAATCCATTCATGGTTTACCCTCCATAAAAACGTCGTTTCCGCATCGAGCCCCTCTATCGCCGTAAGAGATCGGGTAAATCCCATTGATGGACTTGGCCTGTTTTTGGTCTTTAGGCGGCCCACCGAGGTCTAGTAACATGGTTAGGGGATAAAAAACGGCTCCCTGGCCTACTCACGGCCGGCCTCGCTATAACATTGCTGCCAAGAAAACATGGTTTCGGGATGAAAAAACGGTTCCCCATACCTTGACGGGGTTCCTTTCGCCGCCGGTGCGGTTGCCTTATAATTCAGCCCGAGACCGCTCCTGGCGGCGAGCTCCGGCGAGCCTGCACAAAGAGGCCGTTAAAGCCGCCATGCCTGGACGGGGAAAAAGGGAAGGAATCTTTTGGAGTAGCGGCAGGAGGGATGCCAAGGTTGAGAAAGCGACCGGCAGGCGACTACTTCCTTACCCCTGCCGACGCCTTCACAATTGCATAGGGCACCAAGGTTGAGAAAGAGACCGGAGGGCGACAGCCATTCCGAATGAACGGTTTTATGAGGAAGAAGAGAGAGGTGTGCGGATTGGATATCGTCACTTTCAGCGATTACGGGTTTGGCAGCAACACCTACCTGGTGGTCAACGAGGACAGCAAGGAAGCGGTGTTGGTGGACGCGGGAGTCGATGCCTCCCAGGTGCTCGAATACCTGGAAAAAAACGGGTTGGAGTTGAAAGCCATTCTCCTCACCCACGGACACCCCGATCACCTCTTGAGCCTGAAGGAGATCGCTGACGCCACCGGAGCCCCTTCTTACATGCACGAAGAGGACGCGCGCCTGCTGGCGGACATACCCCCCATGCTCCTGCGCATGCTGGGCCTGGAAAAGCTTGAGCTGCCCGAGGAGTTCCTCCCCCTCGAGGACGGCCAGGAGCTGGAGTTGGCGGGCATGAAGTTCAAGGTCCTCCTCACCCCCGGCCATTCCGGCGGGAGCGTTTGCTTTCTCACCGACGGCATCCTCTTCGCCGGCGACCTCATATTCCGTGGCTCCATCGGGCGTACGGATTTTCCGGGCGGGTCCATGCAGACACTGCTGCGCTCGGTCAAGGAGAAGGTCTTCACCCTTCCAAGCGACACCCGCATCCTGCCCGGGCATATGGACGCCACTGTGGTGGGATGGGAGAAAAGGACCAACCCTTTCCTCATGGGTATCTGACGCTCCTCCCTGAAGGGAAAAAGCTCTTTGCCGTGTAAGTATTGATTGCGGGCGCGATAATGCCCGCCCAGGAAACCGGACCCGGAAATGGGTTCCATATGAAGTTCGGTTACCGGCCTCGGTCCTCTTGGTGACAATAGGCCAGCCTGGGAATTACAGAGAGGTTTTGGTTGGGAGCGGTTTCAAACGCAAACCAGCGACGCATAGTCTTCGCCCTTACGCTGGTGGTCATGCTACTGGCGCTGGCCCCTTTCGGCTACATGCTCATCGAGGACATGAGCTACACCGAGGCCCTTTACATGACGGTGATCACGGTATCGACAGTCGGTTTCAAGGAGGTCAGGCCGCTCTCCACCGCGGGGATGTATTTCACCATCATGGTCATAGTAATCGGGGTTATCAACCTTTTCTACATCATCTCGAGCCTTATCACCTACACTTTTAAGGAAGCCTTCTGGGAGACCCTGGGGAGGAGGAGAATGGACCTTAGGATAAAAAAACTCGAAGGCCACCACATCGTATGCGGCTTCGGACGCGTGGGGGAAGTGGTGTGTGAGACCCTGGCGGAACACGAGGCTGATTTCGTGGTCATCGAGAAAGACCCGGAGCGCCTCCGGGAAGCGGAGGAAAAGGGATATCTCTTCCTGGAAGGTGACGCCACGGAAACGGAGATCCTGGTACAGGCGGGGGTTTTAAGGGCCAAAGGGCTGGTATGCGCTCTTGAGGGTGACGCCGACAACCTCTTCACCACACTCTCGGCACGTTCCCTGAACAAGGATATAGTCATCGTCACCCGCTGCGTCAGCTCGGACTCGGTGGAAAAGCTGCAATATGCGGGAGCCGACCGGGTTGTATCCCCCTACTCCATCAGCGGCAGGCGCATGGCCAGTTACCTGCTGCGGCCGGGAGTGTTCGACTACCTGGACCTCGTCTCGCACGGGGTCTCCCTGGACTACCGCCTGGAGGAACTGCAGGTGCAGCCAGGCTCTCCCATGGACGGGAAAACCATCGGGGAGATGGACGTCAAGGCGCGCACCGGGGCCATGATCATCGCGGTGCGCAAAAGGGTCGAGGAGCGCTTCAACACCAACCCGGACAAGGATACCCGCTTGGATGCCGGCGACCTTCTCATCGCCCTGGGAACGGAAAAAGACCTCGCCGGCCTGGAGGAACTCGCCATATCCTAGGGACGCCCCGCTTGGAT
>JACVJG010000187.1 GCA_015711875.1 Candidatus Solincola jinzensis
AGAGATGGGATATCCTGGGGCGCCAGCGCCCGCAGGTCAGGCGTGGTGGCAAGGCGGAAGGTGCCCATGACGCAGATGAGCACGATGAATCCATACACCACCACCACCGCGCCGGGGCGGTGCTGAGAAAGCGAGGCGAGCCCGCCCAGGGCGCGGTCGATGCGCCGGTTGTTGCGGGGCGAGAATATCTCCACTCCCCGAGGGGCCACGGACCCTTTGCGCATGCGCCTTTCCTCGCGCAGGATCATGAGGGCGGGCAGGAAGGTCACGCTGAAGAGGAAACATACCCCGATTCCGGCCGCGGACATGATGCCGAACTCCCGCAGGATGTCGAAATCGGAGAGAAGGAAGGAGGAGAACCCGAAGACGGTGGTGATGCAGGCGAGAAATACCGCCACCCCCACGGTCAATACGGATTTATAGGCCGCGACCCTTGGGCGGTGTTCGACGCCGAACTCCTCATAGAAGCGCCCCATCATGTAGACCACGTTGCCCAAGCTTATCCCCAGCACCAGAGGGCCGATGATGGCCGAGATCACCGTGAACGGGTATCCCACCCATCCCATGAGCCCGTATATCCAGATGGTTGAGAGCACGATCACCGCCAACGGCAGGGCCACGTCGGTAAACCTCTGGAAGGTGATGAAGAGCAGGGTGACCAACACGATCAGCGCCAGCACCGCCAGCAGCCAGGTGCTGGAATAGACGTACTCCTCCAGGTCTTTGTCGATGGAGGGATCCCCGCTCACGTAAACGGTGGCCGGAACCTCGCCGCCCTCGAAATAGGAATGGAAAAAACCCTCCATCCTGGTCGCCAGGGCCTTGCGCTGGGGCGAATCGAGGTCGGGATTGATCTTGATGATTATCTGCGCGTATCTACCGTCATCGGAAAGCAAAGCCTGGCCCTTCTTTTCCACCGTCCACTTGTGCGCCACGGGGTTGGCCAGATAGGTGGCCACGCCCTCCTCGATGACCTGCTCGAAGGGAATGACGCGTGAGGGATCCGCCGGATCGGGCACCTGCGTGCCCTCCCCGAACCTCAGGATGGTAGCGATATCGCTGACCAGAGGCCCGTACTGCTTTTTCGCCTCGCTCAGCGCGTTGCGCGCGAAAGCGGTGAGGTAGTGCTCCATGTACACGTAACTGTTCTCGCCCACCGCCTCCGCCAGCTCGTCCTCCAGAAGGAGGAACTTCTTGATCATGGGATACGAGAGCAGCGAATCGCTTTCCACCACGGGCGTCTCCAGGGTGGTCCCCCCGAAGAGCTCGTTCACCTGGCGAAGGGTACGCGAGGTCTCGTACTTGCTGGGGATCAGGTCCTTCTGACCCGCCCGCACCTCGAGGAAGGATATGCCCACCGCCACCGGTATGGTGATCAGCAGGCAGACGGCGACCACCGTAACGGCGTGGTCCCTGCAGAGCCGCGCGAAAAAACCCATCCCGTATCCCTCCCGGCACGAAAGAGGGTGGTCCGCCTTTTATCGTCATTTATATGAAAACCTTCGCTCTCCGTAGGTTACCTTCCTTCCGGCAAAGCGGCAACCCCGTGTGCTGGTTTGCGCCGGTTCACTGCATCGCGGACACATCATCCCTATCCCCGCTCCCTCACCCCCAAACCCGGGTGAATGCCCTCTTGCCTTGACCAGGGCGAGGCAAAGCGAACATATGGATACCCGTGCTTTTCTCTCGCGATCTCCTCCCTCCATCGCCGGCATGGATACAGGAGGAGTGTCCCAAAGGGATGGCGTGTCGCGGGCCTCCCACCGTCACGAGCGGCTTTCCCCGGCTTCCTGTATGACCGCCTATGTCGCCTCGTGCGGCGTCGGTGTTAGAATATTTCATATCGGAAAAGACGCTTTCATCCCCGAGGTGGAATGCTCTTCTGCGGCGAAAACGCAGAAACCCCCGGTGCATGGGGAACGTCGGATTTCTCCGCGCGCGGAAAAGGGCAAAAGGGGGCGGGCGATGGCGGCGGCCTCGCAGGTCAGGGTGGAGCCTTTCGCCGCCTCCGCGCGGCCTGCCGCACCAGGCCAGGACGTAAGCCCCGGGAGATGAACGTGCCCTGGCGGCGCGCCAGCCTTTTGTGAAGGGAACATGATGGGGGAGACCATATGACGGCGCTTACCGACATCCTCGACAACGCGGTGCGGGCCTTTCCGGAGTTCGAGGTCCTTTTCTTTGAGGAACGCGCGTACACCAATCTCGAGATGGACCGCCGTTCATACCGTATCGCTAACGCCCTTTATGAGCTGGGCATGGCGCCAGGAGAGGTTCTACTGGCGCATATGGAGAACTGCCCCGACTTTTTCTCCCTTTTCGCCGCCAGCGCCAGAGCGGGGATCGTCTTCTGTCCCACCATGTTCCTGCTCAGCGCCGAGGAGGTTTCCTGGGTAGTCGAGCACTCGGGCGCCTCCTGCCTGGTGACCACGCCGGGGCTGCTCGCCAAGGTAAAGCTGGCAGCTCCCGGGTTGTTCTCGCGCGGGCGCGTCATCCTGGCCGCGGGCGGGCCGGAACCAGGGACGCTGTCCCTCGAGGAGCTCGTGGCCGACCAGCCGGAGACCCTCTCGCACGGCCCTTCCCTCGGGGACGACGGGCAAACCCAAAGGGGTACTGCTATCCCATGGCAACATAGGCAGCAATGTGCGCGCCATCGCCGCCTCCAACCGCATAACCAGGGACGAGACGGCGCTTTCCGCCTTGCCCCTTTCCCATTCCTTCGGGCTGACCACCTCGCTTCTCCCCGCCCTCTGCGGCATGAAGAGCGTCCTTTTGCCCTGGTTCGACGCCGAAAAGGTGCTTGCTTACACCGAGAGGTTCCACGTGCGCACCATCCCCGGCGTCCCGGCCATGTTCATCCAGCTCCTCAACCACCCCCACGCGCAGCGCTACAACACCAGAAGTTGGAAACGCCTGCAAAGCGGGGCGGCCCCCTTGCCTCCGGAGGTGCTGAGGGCGTTCCACGACAAATTCGGCATCTACCTCTACGAAGGGTACGGGCTCACCGAGGCTTCCCCGGTGGTAAGCTGCCAGACGCCTTATATCCCCTTCAAGGCGGGGTCGGTCGGGCTACCCATCGAGGGCGTCGAGGTCGCCGTGAGGGACGACTTCGAGCGCGAGCTCCCGGCCGGCAGCCCTGGCGAGATAACGGTGCGCGGGCCCAACGTGATGAAGGGGTACCTGAACGACCCCGAGGAGAGCGAGCGCGCACTACGTGGCGGCTGGCTGCATACCGGCGATATCGGATATCTGGACGAGGACGGTTACCTCTATATCGTCGAGCGCAAGAAGGACCTCATCATCAGCGGAGGCTTCAACCTCTATCCCTCGGAGGTCGAGGAGGTCCTTGAGCGGCATCCCGCGGTGGCCGAGGCGGCGGTGGTGGGAGAGCCGGACCCCATCCGGGGAGAGGTGGTTCACGCCTTCGTGGTCAAGTCGGAGGGGATGGAAGTAAGCGAGCGCGAGCTGATAGATTTCACCCGCGGCCACCTCGTTTATTACAAATGCCCGCAGCGCGTCACCTTCCTCAAGCAGATGCCGCGCGGCCTGCTGGGAAAGCCCTCGCGCCGCGCGCTGCGCGATCTCCTGGCCGAGCGCTAACGTGGGCGCTGGGCGGGAAGAGGGCAAAGCGCTCGCCAAGTCCTTAACCCACCGCATATACGGGCACATCCAGCGGCGCCGCACACAGCGGGTAAATGTGGGGATGAAGGACGCAAACCGCTGCCTGCCACCGGCGCTCTTGCCTTGATCCCACATTCATGCCCACTCATGAGATGCTCGGACCCCCACAAAATACCACCCACGGCTATACCCCCAATATCTGACCGCTTTGCACCTAATGGGGCCATGGCCAGCATTCACTCCCCCTGACATGGAAGACCCTGGAATATTGAGGGAGGGAACGACGCTCGGCACTTACTTATAATGACTGCTAGAGCCGGAGCGCAATCAAGGGCGACCACGAAAAAGGCGAAGGGGTCGCCACCCGGCGTTTCTCGTCATGACCGCCACCCTTACCTGGACGGGGCCGCCCTTGCCTTTACGACAACCCTGCCACCTTTATTGAGGCCTATGACCTCACTGCAGGGACATGCCCCTGTTCTCCTCCACCCGCCTCATCAGCTCCCTCACCGCCGCCTCGCCCGGGCGGTGCCTCCCGCCCTCGATCTCCCTGAGCAGGGTGAGCATGGCTCCATGCACGGGCACCGGCACTCCGGAGCCGCGCGCCGTCTCCACGATGCGACCGCTCATCCATGCGACCTCCGTCGCCCTGCCCGCCAGGGCCTGCCTTAGCATGGGGGGCCTCAGCCTCTCCCAGACCGCCTCCCTCCACGGCGAATCCTGCGGCGGCAATTCCACCCCCACCGCCGACGCGGCCGCCCGGCATTCCTCCGTCGCCTCGCGGCACAGCTTGTCCAGGCGCTCGTCAAGGCGAGCCTCTCTGGGCGCGCTGCCCGCCACGGCACAGATCCCGCTCACTGACGCCGCGCTTTGCAGGCGCAGCCAGGCAACGGCGTCGATATCCGGTGCCGGTTCCACCTCGCACGGGCATACCTCGGCAAAAGCCGACGAGAGGTCCGCGAGCGCCCTCGCCTTCTCACTTCCGAACCATCCCAGCCGCAGGGCCTCGAGACCCTCGACCTCCACCACTCCCGTGGGGGCCTCCTCGGCGGAAACCCAGGCCAGGGCGGCGATGGCCCTTTCCGCTCCCACCAGCGAGGCGAGCTCCGCCGCCGCGAAACCCTCCTGCAGCGAAAGATAGCGCGTGTCCCGGTGCACGAACGGGCTCAGCGGGCGCAAGGCCTCTCCCGTCATCCCGGCTTCCACCGCCAGCACCATGACATCGTAGGCAGCCGGCGCCGTCCCCTCCTCGACCGGAACCGGTGCCCAGTGACCCTCGACGGCCCCCCGCAGGACTATTCCCTCCTCCCGCAGGCGGCGCGACCGCTCCTCGCGCCGCTCGTAGATCACCACCTCCACGCCGGCGCGGTGCAGTAGATATGCCGCCAGGCTTCCCATGGCGCCCCCGCCTATGACCGCCACCCTCATCGTTCCCTCCTCTCCATCGCTCGCCGCGATTCCTGTTCGTCCCTTTGCGCGCCACGCCCCGGCGCGACCCGACAGGCCCATGACCCTGCCCTCCGCAACAGAAGGGGGCCCAAAGGTCATCCACCACCGATTGTAATGCCCGGCTCCTTGCCGCAAAAAGCGGTGACAGGGAGGGGGATGCGCAGGCACCCAGGCCATGGCGAAAACACAGGGCTCGGTCGCAACCAACCCGCTGGCGGAGGTAAAAGCTGGCCGCGCGGGAGGTCCAGGTGGTCGCGGAGCCGCATGGGGACGCCGCCAACCCGCGGTGGCGGCGATGTTTGCTTCGCGGAAAAGCTGGAAAGACTGTCTCTTAGGGGCGGTAACATGAGGAAAGGGGGAGAGATGAGCGACAGCGTGTACAAGATCATCGAGGTGGTGGGCTCCAGCCCGAACTCCTGGGAGGACGCGGCCCGCAACGCGGTGGAGACCGCGGCCAAATCCCTCACCGACCTGCGCATAGCGGAGATCGCCGAGCTGGATATGCGGGTCGAGGAGGGCAAGGTCACCGCCTACCGCGCGCGGGTCAAGATATCCTTCAAATACCACGAGGAAGACTGAGGGCGGACGCCCTCCATTCCTCCCGCACCGCGTCGCCATATCCGGATCGCCAACACGCGGCGGCGGTGCTCGACGGCAAGTGTTCACCGTAGCGCTGGCCTGCGGCATCTCGGCGCGGCGGCGGATGAGCTACTGTCCGCCGCCGCTCTGGCCCGGTTCGCCCTGCTGCTGACCTCCCTGACCCAAGCCCGGATCCTCCGGGCCCACAGGGGTCCCCTCCTCCGGGGGAGGCGGCGGGATGGGTTTGGACGTCCAGATGAACAAAGGGGTCCCCACGCTGACGTGATCGAAAAGCTCCAGGATGGCCCAGTTGGCCATGCGGATGCACCCATGTGAATGCAGCCCCGGCACCAGGTTCTTGGTGCCGTGGATGAGGACCGTGCCTCCAGCCGCGCTGGTCACCAGGGCGCGCACTCCCAGGGGGTTGTCGGGGCCGGGCTCGATGCGCGGGGGCATGTTCTTGGACCATTCCACGTTGGGATTGATCCACACCGGGTTCTCCTCCTTGCGGACGATGTAAAATTTACCCAAAGGAGTGGGATACTTGGGCTCGCCGGTGGCGACGGCATAGGTCTTCACCAGGGTGTCCTTGTCATACCAGCTGAGGGTGTTGCCCATTATATCCACCACCAGCAC
>JACVJG010000188.1 GCA_015711875.1 Candidatus Solincola jinzensis
ATACTGTCGGTGAAGAAGGTGGTGAAACCTGGATTCCCGACTTCTAGTTCCAAGGAAAGGGCCGCGCTGGAAGAAGTCTGCAGGGAGTTGGGCCGCTTCGAGGAGGTAAGCGTATTGAGCACACCGAAGCTCGCCAAAGTGGTGGCGGGCCAAGCCTGGGAGGAGAGCGAGCTGGCCCGGCTGGAGCCCTTCGTGACCTGGACCGAGAGCATAGAGGTCAGGAAGAAAAAAGCGAGCAAGCTGGATGAGCCGGACTGAAGCAATAGATGCGACGAAAAGATGCCATGCCTAAAGATATAGAAGTCAACGAAGCAAAAGAAGCAATAGAATGAATGGTAAAATAGCCGCATACAAGGGCTGGAATATAGATCCCAATTAGGGAGGGTAGTGGAATATTGGGGTTATAAAGCATATCGAATGGATCCTTTAGTGCCAAGTCACGTGTTGGCAATAATAGTATAACAATTGCATATTCGCGGAAAACAGGGTTGGCTTAATGGAGCATATCCCACAAACACTGTTCTTGTTTCTCGGAGGAAAAAGCAGGCCGGAAGGGAGGTTGACATGCAAGCCAAGGTGGGAGACGTGGTGATCGAGTGCGTGAGGGGCGACATCACGCGCCAGCCGGACATGGACGCCATCGTGAACGCCGCCAACGCTCAGCTCATGCCCGGGGGCGGGGTGGCGGGCGCCATTCACCGCGCTGCGGGGCGTGGCCTGGCCGAGGAATGCAGGCCCCTGGCCCCCATCAGGCCAGGGGAGGCGGTGATCACCGGCGGCCATAATCTCCCCAATCCCTACGTGATCCACTGCCTGGGCCCCGTGTACGGCAGGGATGAGCCCTCGGATAAACTGCTGGCTGACTGTTACCGCAACGCCCTACGGCTCGCCGACGAGAAGGGGCTGGCCTCGGTGGCCTTCCCGGCCATTTCCACGGGAGCCTTCGGTTATCCCCTGGAGCCCGCCGCCCGTGTGGCGCTCTCCACCGTGGCGGAGGTGGCCCCCACCCTGAAGAGCGTGAAGACGGTGCGCTTCGTGCTCTTCGGAGAAAAGGACCTGGCCGTCCACGAAAAGGTCTTAAAGGAGCTCGTGTAACCAGGGTTGCCGGCATCAAACCCCGCGGGCTGACTGACGGCATATGCACGTTTAACGGAAGGAAGAAACTGGAACCCGAGGCGCTTTACCAGGACATTGGCGATGTGGAGCTGCAGTACCTGCACTGGCCAGGAGGCGGGCCGGCGGTGGTGATGCTCCACGCCACCGGGTTTTTACCCTGGCTGTGGCACCCCATCGCCCGTGAGCTGGCGGGGCCCTACCGGGTGATCGCGCCCTATTTCTGTGACCACCGCGCCTTCGATCCCGAGGAGGGCGGGCTCAGCTGGCTGATCATCGCCGAGGATCTGGCATCCTTTATGCGCCGCCTCGGCCTGGAAGAACCGCTGGTGGTGGGCCACTCCATGGGCGCCACCGTCGCCTGCATAACCGAGGCCCTGCACGGGCCCCTTGCCTCACGCATGGTGCTCATCGAGCCCATCCTTCTTCCATCCCAGTTCTACGAGTTGGAGCTGTCCGTGGAGCAGCATCCCCTGGCCTCGAGATCCATCCGCCGCCGTAACCGCTGGGAGGGCGAGAAGGAGGCGCGGGATTACCTCCGCGGCAAGCCCCTTTTCATGCGCTGGGACGAGGAGATGCTGGACCTCTACATAAAGCACGGCATGACCGGAGATGCCGAGGGCGGGCTCGAGCTTTCCTGCCACCCGCGGCGGGAGGCGGCCCTCTTCATGGGGGGCATGGCGGTGGACCCATGGACTTTACTGGAAAAGATAACCTGTCCGGTGTTGCTGCTCGAGGGCGAGGAAAGCGAGAACCGCCCGGTTGTCGACCTCCGGCGCGCCGCTTCCGTCATCCCTTCGGCGGAGCTGAAAACGGTGGAAGGAGCGGGGCACTTAGTGCCCATGGAGAAACCACGCGAGGTCCTGGCGCTTTTGCAGGGATTTTTCTCCTGAGCCAATTTATTAATCGGGATAACCTCATCCGTCGTGCGAGGTGCTGACGCTATTGCAGGGATTTTTCTCCCCCTAGAGTCGGGACAAGGAAGCCGAACGACCTGCAGGGTATTCACCTTGCGAGATAGCCGACCTGAAGGCGCCGGCGCCATGCCCGGGCGACAAGTGTTTTCCCTTTGGGGATACCTGTTTGCGGCAAGCGGCATCTCGGCGGGGTTGCCTGAACACAATTCGGGAACGTGAATCCCCTGCCTTGAAACAAGCCGCGATCACAACAAGAGGATGAAATCTCGTATGGCTTGCGTCACCGCCTCGGGCTGCTCCATGGGGGAGAGGTGCCCTGCGTCCTCTATGTTCACCCTGCCTTGAAACAAGCCGCGATCACAACGAGAGGATGAAATCCCGTATGGCCTGCGTCACCGCCTCGGGTTGCTCCATGGGTGAGAGATGACCGGCGTCCTCAATATTGACAAGTCTGGAGCGTTTGATGTGGTCCGCCAGATAGGCGCCGTATTTCGGGGGCGTCATCTTGTCCTCGGAGGCCGTGAGCACCAGTACGGGTACCTCGATCTCGCCCAGCCGCTCCATGACGTCGAAGGCGTCGCAGGCGCGAAAGTCGCCCAGGGTGACCCCGGGAGGGCAGGCGGCCGTGGCCTTCATGAGGGGCGCGATGCGCGCGGGGTCTGTCTTCGTGGAGATGCTGAACCTGGGAGCCCCTTCCAGATAAGCCGGGTAATCCTTTTCGATGGTCTCGAAGATGAGAGGAAGCACGCGCAGCCTCGCGCCCGTGTTTACGAGTACGCCGGCTTCGCAGAGCCCCTTTTTCTCCAACAGCAGGTGCAGCGCGATGGCCCCGCCCAGGCTGAGGCCGCATGGCACCACTCGGGGAACCGCCAGCCGGGAGACAAAGTCGTCGACCGCCTCGGCGTAGCTTTCCACGCTGTCCGTCCCCGGGCCGCCGCTGGCGCCGTGACCCGGTAGGTCCAGGGCCACGGTGTTCATGGCGTCCGCGAGGTCCTCCACCTGCGCGTGCCAGAGCACGCCCGCCCCTCCCGACCCATGGATGAACACCACGGTGTGGAGCGCGGGATCAAGGGGCCAGCGCCCCGCCACGAAGGCAATGTCACCTATCCTCGACTCTTGCATCTCAAGCCCCAGCTTATCACATACACAGGGGACCAGGCATGAGGGCCGCAGGCACCGGGGTCAGGCCTCGCCCGGTGCCTGAGCACGAAAGCTAAGGCACAACAGGCGGAAGACAAAACCAATGCCCGTACGGCGCGGTTAACCCCACCTTGTGCCGGGACCGCAAGTACTCGTTCCGCTGCGGCCGCATGCCCAGACCGGCAGATTGACCGGCGATGGGCCTTTGCCATCTGTGAGTTCGGGCCCGGGGGCCATCAGTTGGTGACAGCATATCTACAAACACCGGTTAGGCTGAAGATCATGGTCGATGCCGGAGCAGCCATTACCAAGGAGGCCAGGTCGATAAACCTATCAACGTAAGACCGGAGCATGGAGCACTCAATAAATGGGCGGAGATTCCTGCTTTGGTGGGTTGCAGTCCGCTTATGGATGCCGTTAATTGTTGTTTAGGCGGGTAAAAGCATATTGCTGATGAAGGAGGTGAAGGCATGGCTTTCGTTGCGGCCTTTATCGCCCATGCACCCGACGCCGATCCCGAGAAGCACCGCAGCGTGATCGATACCGGGAAATACCGTTTGATCTCGGTGGCGGTGAGGGACCAGGAGCAGGCGCTGGCGGTTAGCAGGGAGCTGGTGGAGAAGGAGGGGATACATTCCGTGCTCCTCTGCCCCGGGTTCACCCACGCTGATGTGGCCGCCATCGCCGAGGCGGTGGGGGAGAATGTGGGCGTCACCGTCGCCAGGGGCGACGCCCCCAGTAACCGCATCGCCGTCCAGACCATCGCCAGGGAGTGGGGCGGCGCTTAAGGAGTAAAAGACGGGCGGGCAAGGGTTGGAAAACTCGCAGCGTATTGTGACTTGCGCTTTAGATAAAACCTGAGAGAACGGCATATCGCCAACGGGTCATCACGCCATGTTGTACGGATGGTGCCTTGCCGCGCTGAAGGAGAAAAACAAGCTGGCAAAGGCCGGCAGATCCACAGCCCGTTGTGCCTTGCGCTTGTTATAAAGCCTGCCAAATCGCCATACTGCCGGCAGGTCATCACGCCATGTTGTACGGATGGTGCCTTGCCGCGCTGAAAAACATAACGACCGCTTGAGCCAGGGGTTACCTTTCAACGCGGTTGTTTTGGAGATGCATGAGCCTGTTGTGTTACTTGCTCACCGTTAAGACCCCAGCTTTTCGTTCAACGCGGTTTTGCGAGATGTTCTAGGCCGCCGCGCGACTCGTATACACCAAGAAACCACGGATTCCCGTTCAACGCGGCTTTTCTGGGGTTGCTCGAAACCGCTCTATCGAACAGGGATCCACAAATCCGAGGCCAGGTAGTGACAGGCGATCGCGTTAGCTAATGGGATTTCCGATCAGCTTGCAGGGATTAATGGGACTGGAATAGTGCCACTTCATATTGCGGTCATCCATCCATCAAGCGTTAGAACCCCTGTGGTCGCGCATGGAGGAAGGGGGGAGAGCCAAAAAATGGAGTGAAACCGTAGACAGGAAGGCAAATGCTTTCAATGCCACCAAGTCCTGAGATTTCTCCATCAAGCACTGAAACAGTGATCAGCGAAAAGAGGCCGCATTCTGCATCTTCATGTTCAAACCGCTTCTACCTGGCTCACACTGTACGGGCACCTGGCGACAGGCTGACGTGAATTGAGGCCCTACAAAGCAAGTACAGTGGTTTTCGTCGCTTTGTTTTGCCGAGTCATGCTTGATCCTGGCGCTCATAAATCCTTGTCACCCGGACGAGACTTGACCTCAGTGCTTGCGTTGCCTGATCACAGCCCCTGGACTGGCCTTAGGCACCAAGCAAGGCCTGATCCCAGTATACCTGAGGCACCAAGCAAGGCCTGACCCCAGGGCCTGGGTTCAGGATTTCAGTGTGAGGTAGTCCACGTTGACGATATGGGGGAGCGGAGGGGGGTCGATCCCCTGGGACTCGAAATAATCCAGTATTTCCTGGGGCCATTGGTCAGTTCCCGGCGTCCCGAGGTTTTGCACCTTGAGGGTATAGGTGCCTTTCTTCAAGCCCGCTGCCTTGAAGACCTGGAAGCCGTATTGGGGCATGCCGGAGTCGTAGTTGTCGTAATAGAGGTTAACGGTGCCTGATTTCACGACCTGGCCAGTGGCGTTGTCCACGAGCGCGTAAGAACAGTAACCGCACTGCCAGTAACGGGCGGAGTAGAGCTCCAGCTTGCCGCCGTTGCGAGGAACCTCGACGGTTACCTCGACCGCGGCGTCTTCATCCTCGCACGTATAAAGCTGCCCGCCGTGCGCCCCATCGTAGGCCTCCCTTGACCATAGCCCCTGGAAGGATATGGTCGTAAAGGGATATGCGGGCGCGTCGAAATCGGTGACGTAGGTAGCTGCTGCCAGCGCCGGTTTTCTTGTCGGCGCATCCCCGGAGCTCTTACCAGGAGTTCCTTCCAATCCGCGCCCGCCGCCTGGAGGCGCCCCCTTGCCGGCGGCCGTGCCGTTGATGAGCCCTCCTTCCCCGGTCACGCCCGTGCGCTGTGTGGGGGTGGCGACAGCCGGGATGTTCCCCGGGAGGGTCATGCAGCATAAAACAAGTGAGGTGATGATCAGGATCACAGCGGTGGTTGAACTGCCAGAAATCCTTCCGCGGTATCCCGGCCTGGCCTCAAGGATAGCACTCATCTTGGCGACCCTTTCTATTCGCTCGCTCGCCTGTGTGCGATGTTTGCGCCCGACCCGGAATAATGCGAGCGTAAAATAGCATGTAAAATAATGTCAAGCAAACCTTGCCGGCTATCGCAGATCACGCCGCATGATCGAGGACGGCAGACCTGACGCTTAAGTCCCGCTCAACGTGTCCGATACAGCTTTCCTGCCAATAAGGGATTACGCGGCAAGAAGGTCTGCGATGACCTTTGCCTGCCCGTGAACCGCTTTCTTTCATGGAGCCGGAGGGGAGGCCGGTTAACCTTCGCGTTCTGCATATTGTTAAGCCCTGTGCCTGGAAGGTGCGAAAACCCTTTAAGCGTCCGGGTGCATCTTCCTGTCCGCGAGCCCATCTGCCGGGAAAAACTTTTTTGCGGGCGGGAAATATAGGCGCTCCTCATGCGTTTAGACCTTATGGAAGGGGAATGCTATATATGTAGGGAG
>JACVJG010000189.1 GCA_015711875.1 Candidatus Solincola jinzensis
CAAGGGGGTCATCTCCCAGCGCCTCCTGCCACTGAAGGACCACAGCGGGAGGGTTCCGGCCGTTGAGTTGCTGGTGATGACCGGTCGTATGGCCGAGGCGTTGATCAACGAGGAACCGACCACGGTGATGAGGGAAATCATCGCCGAGGGCGAGTTCTACGGCATGCAGACCTTCGACCAGTCGCTGGTGGACCTCTACCGCTACGGCCTGGTGGATTACAAGGTGGCGGTCTCGGCCTCGACCAGCCCTCACGACTTCAGCCTGGCGGTGAAGCAGCTCGGCCTGGAGGTGGAGGAAGACCTGCTCTCCAAATGAACTGCTGCGCTGGAGTCCACCGCCTTTTCCGACAAATAGGAGGAATTTCTCCCGACTCGGGGGGCGCATCATGGGGTGACGCCTGAGAGAGGATAAGCATGACCGCTCTCAGGACGGTTCTGAGGCTTGAGCCGGAGCGGACGTGACCGGAGGTTTTCAAGGCCTCCACGTTGGCGCCAAGGTCAGCCAACGCCTAGGATTTCCCCATCCCGCCGGCGAAACGTTCTCGGGCGCCTCATGGATTGATATATAATCGTGCCATGTCTTTTTTCAAATTACGAAAGGCCTTGGCGACCGCCCTAGCGGGATTGGCGCTCGCCGCCGTTTTCCTGGCCATAAAGGAGATAAGAACAACGCCGTCCGGAAATCATGCCTTGGAGTTGACCTGGAGGACGGCGACGCTTGATGACCTTTTCAGGAGGGCGGGATGAGGGTTCTCGTCCTCGGCGCCGCCGGCAGGACGGGTCGGGAGGTTTCCGCCCGCTTGAGAGGAACAAGAGGCGTTACCCGCCTGTATCTCTCTGATCGTGACGCAGAGGCGTTATGCAAAGCGACCTCTTACCTGGCCGGAGCTCCCGTGAGCTTGCGCTACCTCGACGTCGAGGACGAGGACTGCCTGATGGAGAGGGTTTCCGAGGCCGACATGGTGGTCGGGTGCGCGGGACCGTCGCACATCCTGGAGGAGCGCGTGGCGAGGGCGGTCGTGGAGGCAGGTCGTGATTACATCACCCTGTGCGATGAGCCGGAAGCGGCGTTGGCGTTGCGGGAACTCGGCCCCCTGGCGGCGAGAAAAGGGGTCAGGATATTGTGCGGCGCGGGATTGACCCCTGGGATCTCGAATCTGCTCGCGTGCAGGGCGGCCGCCCGCTTGGACGAGGTGCATTCCGTATCCATCGCATGGTGTTTAAGGCTATCCTCCCGCTTGGGGCCCGCTACCCTGGCGCATCTCATGCATATTTGCGGAAGCAAGGCACCGGTGTTGCGGGCGGGTAAGGAAGGAATGGAACGCCCTGGAAGCAGGCCGCGAACAGCGTATTTCCCACCTCCACTGGGATGGCGCCAGATCGCGTGCGTAGCGCATCCGGAACCCCTTTCCCTTCCGGCGGTTCTGCCGGGCCTCGAGTACGCTGACTACATGGCAGGGTTCGGTGAGCGACGTTTTGACCTGGCCGTGCAGACCCTTGCCTGGCTGTATGACGGGTTGGAGGATTCCTTGGCATGGCGTGAGGTCTTGCGTGTCATCATCTCGGCTTTTGTGGGGCGGATCGAGGGCGGGCCCTTGTCTGCGGTGATGGTCAGAGCGGAAGGAGTCGTGGGAAAGTCGCCCGCCGCCGTTGTTCTGGCGACGGTCGGGGACTATTATGGCCTGGCGGCCACGGCGGTGGCGGCCTGCCTCGAGCACATGCGGGCGGAAGCGATCGAGCCGGGCTTCCATTTCCCCGAGCAGGTCTTTGACCGCCCCTCCTTTTTCGCCCGCCTGGGGACCATGGGAGTGAGTTTTCTGGTGGGGGAGGCGGATGGGGACGCGATGTTGGATGGGCTAGCGGTACGACGTGTTGGCTCAGGAGTCCCGTGCCCCGTGGGACGGGCCGGTTCCTACAAGAGATGAAAAGCGAGATGGAAAGGGAAAGCGGGCACAGCGAGATGTTCGGAGAGGCGGGAGCGCCGGAAGAGGGGTTCAGGATATGGGTGAGGAAGACGAAGAGACCGAGGGGGAACCAGGCGGATGCAGAGCAGGGCGGCTCGTGCCCGCCCAACATCCCCTGGAGATCTTGGTTAAAAGGGTAAGGAGGTAGAAAAGCCTTGAGGATCCTGGTTACGGGAGGGGCTGGGTTTATAGGGTCTCATCTCTGCGAGCGGTTGTTGGAGGAGGGGCACGAGGTGATGTGCCTCGACAACTTGAGCACGGGTGACCCGCGCAACATTGAAGCATTGCAGGGACATCCGCGTTTTCGCTTCATCCTCGCCGACGCCACTTCGCCCATCAACCTCTCTGTAGATCGCGTGGCGCACCTTGCCAGCCCGGCCAGCCCGGTCGATTACGGCCGCCTCTCGGTGGAGACCATGATGGTGAACTCCCTCGGCACCTACCAGGCGCTCGAGCTGGCGCGCAAGAACGGCGCGCGTTTCCTCCTCGCGTCCACCTCCGAGGTCTATGGGGACCCTCTCGAGACACCCCAGAGCGAGGAATACCAGGGCAACGTGAACCCCGTAGGCCCACGTGCCTGCTACGACGAGTCTAAGCGCTTCGCCGAGGCCATGACCTCCACCTATCGCAGGCTCTATGGTTTAGAGACGGTGATACTGAGGATCTTCAACACCTTCGGTCCGCGTATGCGGCGGGAGGACGGTAGGGTAGTGCCTAATTTCATCCTCCAGGCGGTGGCGGGGGAGCCGCTCACCGTATATGGCGACGGGACACAGACGCGCAGCTTCTGCTACGTGGACGACCTGGTGGAGGGCATAAGGCTCGCTCTTTTCACCGACGCCGCGGTGGGAGAGGTGATAAACCTTGGCAATGACGGCGAGATGACCATTCTGGAACTGGCGGAGCGGGTCAAGCGTCTTACCGGCTCGAACTCGAAGATAACCTTTCACCCCCTTCCCGAGGACGATCCCCAGCGTCGTAGGCCCAAACTGGACAAAGCGCGCAAACTCCTGGGTTGGGAACCGCGCGTGTCGTTGGAGGAAGGCCTTAGTAAGGTGGTGGAGTGGTTCAAGAAGCATCCCGGTTGATGGGGGCGATGCCGTGGAGGACATCGAGTCCAGGTACCGCGAGATAAAGCGCTCGCGTTCGGACCCCGGCACCTTCTACGGCCTTCTGGGCATGGAGTTGGAGGAGCTGGGAGAGGGAAGGGCCCTTTTCGCCCTGGAGGTGGACGAGAGGTTTTTCAACGCCGGCGGGGTGGTACACGGAGGGGTATTCGCCTCCATCGCCGACGCAGCGGTGGCCGCTGCCCTGGCCACCCTGGTGGACCACGAGAGCGAGTCCATCGCAACGATAGAGATGAAGATAAATTACCTGGCTCCGGCGCGTGGCGGGAGATTGGTGGCGGAGGGGATGATAATCCAGCGAGGGAGGTCCGTCGCGGTGGGTGAGTGCAAGGTCAGCGACGTCGATGGCCGCATGATGGCAAAAGCGATGGCCACTTTCCTTATCAGGAAACGCCAAAGCGAAGGAGGGCGAGAAGAGTGAATGCCGGCCTCGTCAAACCCGGACGCTCAGCCTCCAAACGCAGCGGAGTGACCAGGAGTCGGCGCCCTCGTCGTACCTGAGCAGGTAAAGGTCGCCATCGTCAGCCCTGACGCGGAAACAGGCATGCCTGGCGCGGCCGGTCTCATCCTCCTCAAACCAGCTGCCCTCGATGTCCATGACCAGGAACTCGCGCTCATCGAGGAAAAAACTCACCGGCCTCTCGTTGAGCTTGAAGCCAGAATAGCACTTGACCGCGAGAGGGAGGTCGGTCCGCTCGCACACCACGGCGGGGATGTAAGTGGATTCCGGCAATTCCCTATCTCCTGAACATATTTATGGCTGCCGTACGCCAGAGTAATATAACATAACGCGACGTGAAATCAATACCCCGCTTGGGATCTCATTCGCGCTGTGAGGAGGGAGGGGACTGGGCCAGTTCCTCCGACACCTCGAGGTCCTTTCCGTTTCCGAAATCCGCGGTGGTGAGCAGCCCGGCGGGGTTGCCGGCTATGAAATCCTCCACCATGCGCCTCGCCTCCTCGTCCGAGTACTGCACCGGGGGGGATTTCATGAAATATGCGGAGGGGCCTATTAGCGCCCCGCTCAAGCCGCGGTCCATGGCCAGGCGGCAGCATCGGATGGCGTCGATCACTATCCCGGCGGAATTGGGGGAATCCCAGACCTCCAGCTTGAACTCCAGGGAAATGGGGACATCCCCGAATTCCCTCCCCTCGAGACGGATATACGCCCATTTGCGGTCGTTCAGCCAGGCCACGTAATCGCTGGGTCCGATGTGCACGTTGTCCTTGTCGATGTTATGGCTCAACTGGGAGACCACGGCGTCGGTCTTGGATATCTTCTTGGATTCCAGCCGCTCCCTCTCGAGCATGTTCATGAAATCCATGTTGCCGCCTATGTTGAGCTGTGCGGTGCGGTCGAGGATGACGCCGCGGTCATTGAACAGTTTCGCCAGCACGCGGTGGACTATGGTTGCCCCTACCTGTGACTTGATGTCGTCCCCCACGATGGGCAGGCCGTATCTGCGGAACTTGCCCTGCCAGATCTCCTCTTTGGCCACGAAGACAGGAATGCAGTTGACGATTCCGCAACCGGCTTTGAGCGCTTCCTCCACGTAGAAATGAGTCGCCTTTTCGCTCCCCACCGGTAGGTAGTTCACCAGCACGTCAACCTGGTGCCTGGCCAGAGTTTCCGCCACGTTGACCGGCTCCCCCGGGTCTTCTTCCACAACCTTGCGATAATACTTTCCGAAGCCGTCCAGGGTATGGCCGCGGTATACGGGAGCGCCGAGGCGCGGGACGTCGCAGATCTTGATGGTGTTGTTGCGGCCGCTCATTATCGCCTCGGATACGTCTTTGCCCACCTTCTCCGCGTCCACGTCGAACGCGCAGGCAACCTCGACGTCGCGTATGTGGTAGTCGCCCACCTTTACGTGCATGAGTCCCGGTATGAGGTCGCCATCACGCGCCTCCCGGTAGTATTCGATACCCTGCACCAGAGATGAGGCGCAGTTTCCCACGCCCACTATGGCCACGCGTATCTTTTTCATCTGCAGACCTCCCGTCAAAGCCTTATATCCATCCCGCCAGGGCGGTGATAGCTTGCGTAAGAACCAATATCAAGCCTGTAACGGCGTGACTTTTCCCAAAGGGCTTTCCTCGATGACGATCTTCCCACCCCCCTTCTCTTCCTTTGAGGCCGCGTCACGCTCTTTTCTGCTTTCCTGGATATGCAGCCTCTCCTGCGCTATGAGTTCCTCCAACCAGGTGATATCGCTTTCCAGTTGCTCCTGGCGGTGGCGATAAAGCCCTTGCCGGTAGCTGTCCGGCTCTTTTTCGCGCGCTTTGCCGGCGCCACTCAGCTCCTTCAATCTCTCATCCAGGTAGTTCCTGCGTCTTTCCAGGAGCCATAACCTCAGTTCAGGTTCCATGTACTGGAAGAAGGCCAGGCGCAGGCTGAACTTATCGCCGTCCGTTATCTCGGATTTCTTGCGGGTGTCCACCAGGAGCCTGTGGAACGTTTCCTCGCCTTCCGGCGTGATGCGGTATACGTAGCGGTTACGGGTCTTCTCCTTTACCGTGTACGCTTTTTCCACCGCGTTCTTCGCCTCGAGTCTCTTCAAGGCGGGGTAAAGCGAGCCGTAGCTTATCTTCCACAGGTGACCGAGGAGATCGGAGAGTCTTTTCTTCAACTCGTAGCCGTGCATGGGCTTTTCCTTTAGAGCCCCGAGTATGGCCAGCTCCAGCACTTTACAACCTCCTCTTCCGCCCCTACAATTTGACGCAGGGCCGGGCTGAAAATATCAATTCGATATATCTATACGATATATCAATTCGATATATTACTTCACCCTTCCTTCTCCAGCAAGACCCTATGGATGGCGTCTATGTGGATCGATGGCGATTTGTGGTCATAGAGACGTCCCAGGCATCGTTCACGACCATGCCGTCGATATTCCCTGCCGCTTTGCGCGCCGTGGCTCAGAAGCGGCCGTAGTTGCGCAGGTATCCCTCTATGTACTCGCGCACCTCGGAGGCCGGCCGGTAGATGCCGAAATGGCCCTCGCAGAGGATGTCCGCTTCCAGGTCCAGAAGCTTGCGCATGGAATCTCCCCAAGCGTCGAGGTCGGAGCCGAAGGAGGCGTAGAAGGGTCCGTGGATATCCTGGCCGAAGAGCACCCGGTAGAGGCCGTTATCCGCCCACAGGGATATAGATCCCGGGGTATGGCCCGGGGT
>MU158547.1:0-497 GCA_015711875.1 Candidatus Solincola jinzensis
CGGCGAGGCCGCGGCGGTCGCATGCGATCTACCGTCGGAACCTGGTGGAAGCGGAGGACCCCCGTGAGTCTCACACGGCTATGTCGCGGCGGTCGAAGAGGAAGACCGATAGGGAGATGAAAAAGGCGGCCGCTCCCGCCAGCACCGCAGCGTGGGCCCATTTCAAGCCGTTCTTCAGGGGCTGGGCGGCGTCGTAGTAGTAAAAGGGCGAGAGCTTGCTCCAGACATCAAGGCTCTCCACCAGGGGGGCCAGCGACTTGAGGAAAAAGGTCCCCACCCCCAGGGCCGCAGAGATCCCGATGGTCAGACCGCGCCTGCCGCTCGCGCACCCCAGCGCCAGGGCGACGGAGCCGAAGACCGCCCCCAGCAGCACCGCGCTGAAGCTGGCGTCCGCCAGGCGGAGGAGGCCGATATCCATGCCCACCGCCGCCGCCGCCACGGCCAGGCCGACCCAGAGGGCCAGCCCCAGACCCAGGATGGCCGCGAGCATGGAGGCC
>MU158547.1:507-6256 GCA_015711875.1 Candidatus Solincola jinzensis
CGCGTGAGGGGGTTGGCGAGCAGGAGGTCCAGGGTACCAGCCTGCTCCTCTCCCGCTATCGCCCCGCTCCCCCGCGAGATGGCGAAGATGAGGAAGAGGATGGGCACCATCATGAAGAACAGCTCCCCGTTGAGGTATCCCGCGGGGGTGGTGAACTCGCTCGGGTCGCCCATCACCGTCTTGATCCAGTCGGGAGCCTCCTCGAAGTATTCCGCCATGCCCCGGGAATCCCTCATGGAGGGGTAGAAGGCCACGGTCATCAGGCACAGGGCGATCACCCCCACCGCCCACCAGATCAGGGCGGCGCGCTGCTCGCGCAGGCTCTTGAGGAAGACGTTACGGAACACCGCCCTCACCCTGGTAGTAGTCGATGAATATCTCCTCCAGGCTCACCTCGGGGCTGACCACGTTGAGCACCTCGAAGCGGGCGGCCGCCTTGATGAGGCCGTCGACGCTTCCCGCCACCGCGCAGCGCAGAGTGGCTCCGTCCACGGCCAGGTCCCTCACCCCGGCTATGCCCCCAAAGGCCTCACGGGGCACGGGGGAGGCGAAGTGGATCTCCAGCCTGCGCAGGGCCTTGCGCTTGAGGCTCTCGACGTCGTCCACGGTCACCAGCGTCCCCTCGCGGATGATGCCCACGCGGTCGCTTATCCGCTCCACCTCGGGAAGGTTGTGGGAGGAGATGAAGAAGGTCGATCCTTCCTCCGCCAGCTCCCGCACCAGGCGGTGGAACTCGTGCTGCATGAGCGGGTCGAGGCCGGCGGTGGGCTCGTCCAGGACGAGCAGCTCGGGGCGGTGGATGAAGGCCTGGATGAGGCCTATCTTCTGCTTATTGCCCTTGGAGAGGGACTTGATGTGGACCGAGAGGTCGCATTCCAGGCGTTCCGCCAGAGACTCGACATATCCCCAGTCCACGCCCCCGCGCAGGTTCGCCAGGTAGCGTAGCAGCTCGCCTCCGGTCATCCTGTCGTAGAGGGCCAGCTCGCCCGGGAGGTAGCCGAGGCGCTGCCGGATGGCGACGCCGTCCCGGCGGATGTCGAGCCCCAGCACCTCGGCCCTGCCGCGCGTGGGGCGGATGAGGTCGAGGAGCAGGCGGATGGTGGTGGTCTTGCCGGCTCCGTTGGGGCCGAGGTAGCCGAATACCTCGCCCCGCCGCACCTCGAGGTCGAGTTCCACCACTCCCCGCGACCTGCCGTAGAACTTGGTCAGCCTCTCGGCCCTGACGGCCACGCCGTCCACGCGCGCCTCCCTTCCGGGGGATCACGGCATCGCCCTTGCTTCCTCCCGTAACTCTACCCGAGAGGATAAGGGGGATACAATCTATCTGGTATCCGGTAGCGTGGATGGTAAAGCGGAGTCATATAAGGCAGAGCGAGAGTCCTGCGAGATGATGGGGATACAATCTACCTAGCAACGAGGAGTAGCAGCTCGGGGGCGGCCGCTGCGAGGCCGCCGGCGGGGAACGGCGAGGGGAAAGGAGGCGCCGCGATGGATATAAGCGAATGCCGGGGGGCGGGGAAGGAGCTGTACGAGAGGCTGCACCTGGCCACCTACCCGGTGGCCATCAAGTACGTGAGGGACGAGGCTGAGTTCGGGGAGGGCATGGCGCGGCCGTCGGCTTCGGGCCAGAAGTGGAGCCTGTGCCAGGCCTTCACCTATGCGCGCCGCTGGGGGGCCACCTCCTGCATGGGCCAGGAGGACAACTTCTGCGTGCCGTCCACGGTCTGGCACCGTTGGGTGGACATACCGTGGGAGGAGTTCATCCAGAGCCAGATCCGCCAGGGCTGGCACTCAGGCGAGGAGGCGGAGCGGAAGCGCTGCGCCTACGGCCTGAGGATGCTGGGGGAGGAGAACCTGGAGACGGCGGCGCAGTACGTCGGGTACATCGTCTCCCCCCTGCCCTCCACCGCGGTGGTCCCCGACACGGTGCTGGTCTACGGAAACGCCGAGAACGTCACCCACATCATCCACGCCCTTTCCTACGGGGGCGAGCACTTCCCGACCTCCTACTTCGAGGGCTTCGGGGAATCGTGCATGAAGGGAGGGCTGTTGCCTTTCCTCACCGGGGTTCCCCAGGTGGTCGTCCCCGGCATGGGCGACCGCGCCTTCTCCGGCACCTACGACTACGAGATCGCCATCGGTTTTCCGGGGACGCTCCTCGGCGAGGTGGTGGATAGCCTTTTCAAGACCGGCGGGCGCCTGAACATGGGGCAGCCGGTGCGCACCCTGCTCCCCACCGGCATCACCGAGAGCATCACCCCCGGCTTCCAGTACCTGCGGGAGAAGATAGACGAGGCGATGCGCTGAAGGTCCCGCGCGCCGGCGAAGGGGCCTTGGCCATGCCGGGTCTTCCCGCCGCCATGTAAGTCTCGGTCTGAGCCACGATCACGAGCGCAGGACCACTTGCCTCAGGGACCATGCCAGGCCTGGCACCTTGGCCTAAGGCCGATGGCCAGCCCTGGCCTCCAGCATCAAGGGATCTCGGTCCAAAGTCCGGGCCTGACCCCAAGGGCGGAGAACTCGCATCTCAGCGAGGTCTTACCTCCAACGTCAGGTCTCCCCGGGGGGAGAGCTCCCACTCCACCGCGCTCTCGGTGTCATAGGCCATCTCGTAAATGCCCTGCACCAGGCCCACCACCATGAGGTGGATGGCGGCGTTGTCCAGGCGCATGCGCAACCCGCTCCTACCCATCTCGAACTCCTTGAGGTCGCCCAGGCCGCGCACCGCCAGCTGCTTGCGTAAAAGCTCCACGTCATCCATTTCCCGCGCCGAGTACATGCCGGATTTGGTGAAGAGGCGCTGGGCCTCCACCACCGTTTCCGGGATGGCCTCCCCCAGCTCTCTCTCCAGCTCGTCGAAGATGGCGTCGATTACCGTGGGGGCGAAGAAGGCCATGCGCCTTCCCGTCAAAGCGCAGGTGATGATGCCGTTATCGAGGTCCCATTTGAAACCCGCCAGCTCCCTCGGGGCGCCGCAGGTGGGGCAGGGCTCGAACTCGATATCCCCTTCCCCGTGGGTATAAGGCCTCATCAGCAGGCGATCCTTGTACTCATCGGGGTGCTCAGCCTTGAATATACGTACCTCGTAGAGGTCATCCCCGATCTTCCTTTGCTCGAACCCCAGCTCGTAGCCGATGAGCGCCTCCATGGCGGCTGCCGGGTCGCATAAACCGAAGACGGTCGAATAAGGTCTCTCCACGCGCACCACCGCGTAGTCGCCGTCATCGCGCTCGTAACGGTAGTCGAGCAGCTCGAACCTTCCATAGCCCAGCGCGAAACCGATGGCCACGAACCCTCCGAAGATGTCGCCCAGCTTGAGCTGGCCTTTCTCCAGCATCTCCCTCACGCCCGCCGGGACCATACGGGCCATGTACGCTCTTCCCGCGCGGCGCCGCGTGGTGAGGACGATCCTCTCTATGGAGGCGCCGATCAACCTCTCTATGCCCTCAAAAAGGGGGTCGAGGTTCTCGCTCTCGATGAAGATGACCACATGACGCTGGTCCCTCTTCTGGGCGATGAGGCCGCAGTTAAGCCAGAGGTGCTCTGAGCTTACGTACTCGGGAACCCCGCATTCCACGCAAGTGTTGATCTGCATGGCCATTCCTCCCCGCCAAGACAGCCGTTAGTCCTCCAACACCCCTATATACCTTTGTTCACGTAAATCTTATCGGAACATGGCGGGCTTTTGTAAAGCGTACCGTCCGGAACCTGAAGGCGCGGTCTTCGACGGCCATCAAGCAAGCGACCGGCGCCGGCGATATATTAAATGGTCATACAATCGTGGAAATCATTCCACGGGAAACCTTGGGATTCTCTCATGGCTGGTCAAAGCGAGCGAGGAAAAGCCGGCGCGGCCACAAAAGCGAGGGTCTGGGCTGCATTGCTGCCGGCGCTCCGGATAATCATCAATCCTGGCCATGTGGTAAGAGACCTTCTGCAAGATGTCCCCGTCCCCTTCTGTCTCGCCGTGTCCGGCGCAGCCTTCACCCTCCTCTTCCTTCAAACCGGCCTTGACCTCTGGCGAGTGGGCGAGAGGAGCCCGGCCGGCGTGGCTGTCTTCGCCTTCATCGGCGCCCTGTACGGGGTGGCCTCGGTAGCAGCGGCATCGGCGCTTGCGTGGGCGATCATGAGACCTCTGGGAGGAAACCGCTCCCTGGACTGGGCCCTGCGCGCCTTCAGCCTGGCCTATGCTCCCTCCCTTCTCTATGCCTTCCTGGGGCTCTTCTTCAACCTCGCCTTCGCCTGGCACACCGCCCTGGCCTTCGGGGCCACCGGTATGCTGTGGGCTTTCTCCCCCATCTTCTTCGCCGTGCGGGAGATGTCCGGTGAGCGCCTGGTCCCCAGCCTGGCCATCACCACCCTTTGCGGAGGAGCGCTGCTCTTTGGCTGGGCCTTCATAGCCATATAGACAGGAAAGAAGAGATGGAAGCCGATGTGAAGACCAACCAAGCGCACATGAGGACCAGGCTGCTGCCCTGGTCGGCGAGTGTTCTCTCCTTTGCGACCCTGGCGCTGCTCAACGGCCGCGCCATAGCGCCCCGGGTGGGTTTCGTCTCCGCGTACGCGGTCTGCATGCTATCTTTTTCCATAATCGCCTTGTCGGGCATGGGAACCCTGGTCCTCGCCTGCTGCCGGGAGAGGCGCTTTAGCGGGGGTTTCCTCGCCGCCCTGGACACGGTGGCCGGGGGGTTCGTCTTCATGCTCCCCTTCGCGCTGCTCGCCCTGGTGGCGGAACTCCTGCTCGGCTGGAACGCGGCCCAGGTCTTCACCCAGGCGGGCATCATGATCTGCGGCACCCTGGTGGGCACCGAGGCGGTGAGATTGAGCGGGGGGAAGGCATCGCGCGCATTGCCGCCGGTCGCGGGCTCTTTCCTCTTCTCCTTCCTCTGGGCACTGCTGAGCGCGGCGGCCCAGGCGGCGGCGGGATGATGAGATGCGAGCTCGAATCGAGGGGTGCGCAGACCATGATGGATCGGCTAAAGGTTTTCGTATCACGCGGGTGACGAGATGAGCATCCGAAGAGAGGGACAACCAACGGCAAGAGGCCGGGCGCCGCAAATGATGGTAGCCGTTCTTCTCGCCCTGTTCCTTCTCGCGTTCCCGCGAACAGCGGGGGCGCAGGATTACCCGGAGGTCCCGGGAGAGGAGGAGATCGAGAGGACGGTGGCCGAATATGAACGAGGCGACGTCCATGTTTACAGATACTGGAAGGTACACGACCCGGGACTTAAGGGCGATTACCGCCTTATCCTTATGACCTACGAAGAGTGGGGGACCAAAGAACCGATGCCTAAATGGATAAGGGCCGACATCCTGGAATACGCCCCCTCGTACGGGAAGTTCGTGTTCTCCGGCTTCGGGAACGAGATATACGCGGTGGACAGCGGTTATTTTACCAGCGACAACCGTGACGCGGAATTCTCCCGTGTCGCCAACATTGTAAGAGCATACATAAGGGAACACGGACTGGCCGAGGGCTGGCCACAGCCGGAAGAGAGGCCAGGTGATGAAACAGGCGACGAAGGCACCGCGGAGGAAGGGCAGGACCAGGGACCCGGCGCGAAGGAGGGATCACAAGAGGGGAAAGAAGGGGCTGTCGGAGGCGCACGGGGGATAGGGCCTTTACCCGGCCCGGGTTCCTGGCCCCAGGCGGTCACCGGGATACTCCTCCCCGGCCTCCTGGGCCTCGTCATCTCCCTGCTGTCTTCGCTTTTCGGAACGACCACGCCGCCCACGGCGCCGCCGCGGG
>JACVJG010000192.1 GCA_015711875.1 Candidatus Solincola jinzensis
TCAGGGCCAAGGGCGCGCAGGAAGGTGGCGGGGTTGAAGGTGCCGGCGCCGACCTCCAAGTCGTAGGGCTGGACGAGGACACAGCCGCGCCGCGTCCAGTAAGCCTGCAAGGCCATGATCATGTCCTGAAAGTGCATACGGTGACCTCCCGGGTTATGACCACGGTTATGATATCAGAAAGCGGGCTTCGCCATACAGGTGGAGGAGGCCGCTTTGAACGGCCCTTCATATCGGCGCGGCGTTTTTGCTTACTACCAATGGCTTCGCTTCAGAGGCGGGGTTGCCTCATGAACGGCCGTCTTGCGGCAAACGCCCTAGAGCAAAGCGCTGAAAGGTTTTGCGTCAGCGGGGGGCTGTACGTCCACCTCCACCCCGTAGGCTGGGAAATCGATGCTTATCTCCAGGTGCGCCTTCTCCGGCAGCAAGGGTATCCCCGCCACCTCACCCATCTCGGGGAGATCGATGTCCGCGGATAAGGCTATCTGCCTTATCACGTCCTCGCCCTTCTGAACGCAGACCTCCATGGCCACACCCGCGTCCTCGAGGTATTGCACCACCTCATCCTGGCTCAAACCCAGAGCGGCGCCGACCTCGACCACCGCGGGTAAAGACCCTATGGCCCCCAGGTCCGGTTTCACGGCCAGGACGTCGCAATCGTAGTCGCCCACCTTTTTCTCCCCTGTTTTCTCGACCTCCTCCGCCGCGGCAACGATGTCCGGGGCGGCGCCAAGGAGTCCGGCGATCGCGCCCACCGCCTCCTCGTCTATGCCCTCCGCGATCTCCCCTTCCAGAGCGTACCATTCACCCCCGAAGCGCACATAGGCCTTGCCCTCCAGGTAGCGTAAGGACAACTCCATGCCGAGCGCGGTGAGCCTCGCTTCCATCTTCCCCTCGACCATGTCCGCCCACACGTCGCCCTGCGCGTTCATGCTCGCGCCTCTTTCTCCCGCCCGTGGAGATACGGCCACCAAGACCTGCGCATGAAAGCTCCCCGCCTCGCGAGCGGCCTCCGCAGCCGCCTGCAATCTCTCCTGCGGCGGTTGCTCCCCCTTGCCGCAGCTCACCAGCCAGAGCGAGGCCATAAGCGTGACGACCGCGGCCATGGCCAGAGTCGCCTTGCGGATCCCTCTCATCTCTGTCTCCTTCTTCAGCCCTTGTAGAGCATGGCGTTTTCGGGCTTGGTGATTTCCACTTTCTGGTTATAGAGCGGGAAGGTGACCTCCATGATCATCTTCACCGTGAAGGAAGGGTTCTCCTCGTCGCCTTTCTCCACCATCTCGATGTTGTAGAGGGTGCGGCGAAGCACCAGGTACTCCTTGTCGAACCAATACTCGTAGTTGACGTTGGCGTCCTTCAGCTCTTCCTTGATCTCCTCGATCTTCTCCAGCGTCTCCTCGTCGAGCTGCTCCCTGTCCCCCTTGATCATCTCCAGGAACTGCTGGTTCTCCATGATGGCGTCGAAGTTCGGCACCAGGGCGATATGGTAGCAATCGCGCTCGCCGACCATCTCGTCCTGGAGCCTGGTGATCTTCTGAAAGTTATCCATGTATTCGGCGGTATTGCGGGTTATCTCGGATATGCTGGGTATGCTCAGGTTGGAACCGGCCGGGAGCTCGTACCAGGTGCCGCTCTCCTCCGTGCGGTAGTACTGCACCCCGTCATAAAGGACGTAGTCGAACTCCATGTCGAAGGAAGGCCAGCTCATGCGGGCGCTGGCGTTCCCGGTGGAAGCGTCGTAATCTCCCTCTCCGTTGAGAGCCACCTCGCTGGTGTATGCCTGCTTGCCGGTGGGCGGTATGACGAAAGAGTAGTCGAAAACGTAGTGCAGCGTCCTGGCCTCATCGGTGGCGTTGAGCCCTTCCAGCATGATCTTCTCGGGGGTGGCGTTCTCCGGTAGTTCCCGTTTCAGAAGCCCTTCCGCGCCTTTCTTTGCACATGCGGCCACCAATAAAGACACGGCCACCGCCAGGCAGATCACCAGGCATAACGCCCCCGCTACTCTTCCGCGCATATCCCCTCGCTTTCGTCGCGCTACCGCGCCTATCGACCCGCACTAAAAATAGCATAAGCTCCCCGCAAGTAAAAAGGGCGGGCCAGGGGCCCGCCCGCCGTCGGGGTCTCCTCAAAGCAGCTGCGGGTCCCTGCGCTCCAGACCCTCGGCCTCCACGGCGTTTATCTCTCGCAGCAGCATCAGCCCGGCGTCCTTATCGGCGTCTCCGCTGATGCCATAGATGCGAGGCGCCATCACCTGCATGAAGGCTCGCACGACCTTGGGGTCGTACTGCACGCCGCTATAGGCCTCTATCTCCTTTGCGGCCTCCCTGGCCTCCAGAAGCTGTCGGTATGAGCGCCACGAGGTCATGGCCACGAAGGAATCGGCCACGCTGAGGATTCGCGCCCCCAGGGGAATCGACTCCCCTTTCAGGCCGTCGGGATAGCCCATGCCGTTCCACCACTCATGATGCCCTCGCACCAGCGGGATGATCTCCCAGTTGGGCCGGATGGCTGCCAGCATGTCCGCTCCCACCACGGGGTGCCTCTTGATCATCTCCCGGTCCGCCGCCGAGAGCTCCCTGGCCTTAAAGGCCTGGTCCGACAGGCTCCCCGCCACCTGCAGCATCCCGATGTCCATGAGGTTCGCGGCTCTTTCGATGAGACGGATGTAATCGTCGTCCAGTTCCATCCTGCGGGCGATCTCCACGGCATAGAAGGAGACTCTTTTCCAGTGCCCCTTCATATGGGGCATCTTGCTTTCCAGGCGCGCATGCAGGTCGTCCACGATGGCGACCAGCTTGGACACCTCGAGAAGATTGGTGAGGTCGGCGAGACGGTCTTGCAATTCCCTGCTCGTGGCGTTAAGGCGCTGGAATATGGCCTGGGACTGGCGGCTGTAGGACCTCTCCCGCGCCCCCAGGTAGCCGATGAAGGCCAGGATGAGCAGAGCCAGGCTGATGCGCACCATGTTGTTGAAGTAGTCGGAATTGAAGAGTCCGTTGAGGAGCTCGAAATTGAAGGCGTAGACTATGATCCCTATGCCTAGGATGAGGATCAAGGATATGGAGAGATAGAGGACTTCCCTTCTGCCTTTCTCCGCTCTCTGTACGCTCTCCTCGCAGACGACTTCCTCCACCGCGGCGGAGGTCTCCGGCTTCTTCTCGGGATCATCTCGTTTTCTCATTTTCGCACCCCCTTTCGAACCCTTGCCACCTTTTGGGAATCGACAATTCTGGGAGATAGTCCATCCCCCAAGGGGGTGAATCCGGCGCTCCCCGCGTATGACCGTCCGCGTGGCTAACCAGACACTGTTACCTGACGAGGGGCATCCGGCCTGAGGTCGCACGCACGGCGCCAGGGAATACGGGTTGCTCATGCGCGCTTGTCGCGTCGGCCGCCGTTATGACCCATGCCCGCGTCGTCGTCAACCCCGGGCTCTTTTACCTTCCCGTCCCCAAAAAGCGAGGGCATGTCTGGAGAGGGAACCCAGTCGCGCCCGGCATCTATGACATGCACCACCCTCCAGCCACGATCGCGCAGCACCGCGGCGATATGGCGGCGGTGGCATCTCCATGGCAGAAGCTCAGCGCACACCACCGCTGAGGGCAACTCCCCGGCCAGCCTCTCCAGCTCCTCCAACCCGGCCAGGAACCCCTCGCTGAGCATATGCACCTCGTATCCCCCCTTGCGATATCCCCCCAGGGAATCCCCCAGCCAGACATAGGAGATGCCTTCCCGCTGGAGCGCGGCGGCAAAGGGCCCGCGCGAGAAGTGGGGGTAACGGCTGCTGGTGGGAAAGGAGCGCACGTCGCAAACCCTGCGTATGCCCCGCGCGCGCAGAAGGCCGATGAAATCGTCGATACTGCGGGTGCTCGTGCCAAGGGTGTAGATGGTCTTTTCCACCGCTCTACCCACCGCCAGTGCCATTATTCCGCAAAACGGGAACCCGGACCCTTCTGAGATAAAAAGCCGTGTTCCCCTGCCGTGACCGCTCTCGAGGTCTTTTCCGGGACGTCGGCCCCGTAAGGCAGAAAACCCAGACCCTCGCGGAGACGGCACGTCAGTCATTTCATCGCCAGAAACCCGTTCACGGAGCTCTTCCCGGGCGTTCAATACGCCTCACAGGGAATAGAGCTCCTCGTCGCTCAGAAGCTCCAGACCTCTGGCGCGCAGTATCTCCTCGGCCTCTGGCAGCCGTTCGACCTCGACAACCAGGATGGCGGTCCTGCGGTCCTGGAAGACGAAACCGTAGGCGTCCTCGATGTTCACTCCGCTATCGCCCAACACCCGGCAAACCCGGTGCAGTCCCCCGGGACGGTCGTCCATGACCACGGCTATGACCTCCTTGAGGTAGGCGGAGAAGCCCTCCCGCCGCAGGGCCTCGAAAGCCTTGCGGGGGTCATCCACCAGCAGCTTGACCACCCCGTACTCCTCCGCGCCTGATATGGTTATGGCGCGGATGTTGATGCCCTCCTCGAGCAACACCTCGGTCAACCTCTCCAGCCTGCCCGGCCGGTTCTGGGCGAAGACGTTGATCTGCTTAGCCATCCTGGACCCCCTTCGTGTGCTCCCGCCTGTCCAGCACCCGCACCGCCTTTCCCTCGCCCGCCGGAAGCGACCCGGGCTCCACCAGCTCCACCCGCGGCGTAACCAGTATCTCCTGCCTGAGCTCGTCCGTGATCCTGCGGCGCAGCTGGTTGAGCTCCCTCACCTCTCCGTGCCAGAGCTCACCGGAGACCTCCACCAGCACGCGCATCTCGTCCATGGACCTCACCGTGTCCAGCACGATCTGGTAATTCGATCCCACCCCCAATACTCCCAGGAGCACTTTTTCCACCTGCATGGGGAATATGTTGACGCCCTTGACGATGAACATGTCGTCGCTGCGCCCCTTTATGCGTGAGATGCGCCGGTGAGCCCGGCCGCAGGCGCATTCGCCGGGATATACGTAGGCGAGGTCACGAGTGCGGTAACGCAGGAGAGGCATGGCCTCCCGGTTGAGGGAGGTGAAGACCAACTCGCCCTCCTCCCCCTCATCCACCAGCTCGAGGGTCTCCGGATCCAGCACCTCCAGGTAGAAGCTGTCCTCCCAGACATGCATGCCCTGCTGGGCCGGGCACTCGAAAGCCACTCCCGGGCCGCACATCTCGGAGAGCCCGTAGGAATTGTAGGCCCGCACCCCGTAACCCTCCTCCACGCGCCTTCTCAGGCCCTCGGTATGAGGTTCCGCCCCGATGAAGGCGATGCGCAGGTCGGTGTCGGTACGGGGATCGAGGCCGAGCTCCGCGAAGACCTCCAGCAGGTACAGAGCGTAGCTGGGGATTATGTGCACCACCGTGGTATGGAAATCCCTCATGAGCTGTATCTGCCGCTTGCTGTTGCCGGAGCCCGCGGGAATGACCATGGCGCCTATCCTCTCGGCGGCGTAATGGAAACCCAAACCACCCGTGAAGAGCCCGTAGCCCATCATGTTCTGGAAGACATCCGAGCGTCGCACCCCGTTCATGTACATGCAACGCGCTACCAGTTGAGCCCATGACTCGATGTCCGCCGCGGTGTGGAAGATCACCGTCGCCTGACCGGTGGTCCCCGAGGAGGAGTGCATGCGCACCACATCGTCCAGGGGGACGGTGAGAAAACGGCGGGGATCGTCACCCCTCAGGGTGTTCTTGTCCATGCAGGGAAGGACGCTTAGGTCTCGCATAGATTTCACGCGCGAGGGGTCGAAGCCCGCGGAGGCGAACCACTCGCGGTAGAAGGGGCTGCGTCCACAGCGCTCCAGGGTATCCCGCAGGCGCCTCAGTTGCAACGCCTCTATCTCCTCCCTGGAAAGGAGTTCCATCTCTGCGTCCCAGTATCCGTCCTCCAAAGCCTCCTCCTGATCGCTTTCCCGCTCCTCTATGAGCCCCAGAGGCGCTGCTTCGCGCGCAGCCGCCGGCCGCACGTCGGCTTGCCCGGCGCTCTTTCCTATCTCCGACGGCGCGAAGGCGCCGCCGGCGGTCTCTCCTATCTCAGAAGTGTGGGCGAAGCCGCGAACCGCCGTCAAGCCGCCACCCGAGGGGGTCAGGCGAAGCGCACCGCCAGATGCGGGCCGTGGATCCTTCATAAACCAGTCTCAGGAGGGCTTTCAAAAGCAAGCAACTCGCCACAGGCACCATGGCGACGGCATGCGGGCTTTAACATGATAAGGGGTCAGGCGAAGCGCACCGCCAGATGCGGGCCGTGGATCCT
>JACVJG010000193.1 GCA_015711875.1 Candidatus Solincola jinzensis
ACGGTCTTCGCGCTTTTCTGGGCTCTTCTCTCAGTTTGTTTCTTTTTCTCTGCGGCCGGCTTTTCGGGTTTCGTCGCCTTTTTACTGTCGCGGATATCAGCGGTTTTTTTGCTAACCTTGTTTTTTTCCAGGTATTTCCTCAGTTCTTTTTCCGTCATCTCATCAACGGCAGCCAAGGCGTTCTGTATCTCCACGCCCATGGCATGCAGGATCTCCAGCAGTTCCTTGCTGGTCATACCCAATTCTTTAGCCAGTTGATGAACCCTCTTTCCCGCCATTCTTTCTCCCCGCGTTTGCTCCACCTTGCCAGTACAAGATTATATTCTTATAAGGCAGGGGCTTAATCCTCCTCGATATAATCATAATCGGAAGCGTTTTTCTCCTCGGCAACACGGTCCGAGACCATCGCCTCGCGATCCCCTCCCTCTCCCGGGCTTGCTCCGTGCCCCTCAGCCTCCTCGTTGGCGCCTTCGCTTCCCGCTCCTACTGCGTGAAAAACGTGCTCTCGCAGACTCTCTCCGACCTCGGCTGTGTACCCCTCGCCCTCGTCCCGCTGCTGTGACTCGCTTCGGATGTCGATCCTCAAGCCGGTGAGCTTCGCAGCCAGCCTGGCATTCTGTCCCTCTTTTCCAATGGCCAGCGAGAGCTGGCTGTCGGGGACCACCACCTCAGCCAGCTGTTCCTCAGGATACACCCTAACCTCTTTGACTTTGGCTGGGCTTAAGGCGTTGGAGACGAATTCCGCGGGGTCCTCTCTCCAAGGAACTATATCGACCTTTTCGCCACGCAGCTCGTTCACCACCATGCGTACCCTTGATCCGCGTGCTCCCACGCAGGCGCCCACGGGGTCAACATTGCGGTCATGGGACATCACCGCTATTTTCGACCGGTGACCGGGCTCTCTGGCTACGGCCTTTATCTCCACGTAACCTTCCGCTATCTCCGGGACCTCGAGTTCGAACAACCTCTTAAGCAAACCCGGATGAGTGCGGGATACCACTATCTGTGGGCCTTTACTCGACCTGCGTACCTCCACGATATAGACCTTTATGCGAGTGCCATGCCTGTAACGCTCGCCAGGCATCTGCTCCGACACCGGTAGGATTGCCTCGACTTTTCCCAGGTCGACCAGGGTGTAGCGCGAGTCGGACTGTTGCACGATGCCGGTTACTATGTCTCCGGCTTTTTCCTGGAACTCGTCGAACATCAGGTCGCGCTCTGCCTCGCGTATGCGCTGCAGGATAACCTGCTTGGCTGTCTGAGCTGCTATGCGCCCGAAATTGCGCGGAGTGACCTCCTCTTCCCTGATCTCTCCGGTCTCCGGGTCCGTTCTCTCGGCATAAACGTGGATAGAGCCGGTTTCCCTGTTCATCTCCACTCTTGCCTCGTCCTCGGTGGTATAGTTTTTTTTGTAGGCAGAAAGCAAAGCGGCCTCCAACGCCTGAATTATGGTTTCGGCATCTATGCCCTTTTCACGTTCTATCTGGCGCAGTGCCTCAAGCCATTCCTGGTTCAAGGAACCCTCCTCCTCAGACTTTTTCTCCCGCCCTTACCACGGAGACCGGTAATAGAGGCTGGTCTTTTTCAGTGCTTGATAGGGGAAGGCTATTTCCTCGTCATCAACCACCACGGTTATACCGTCATCGTCCGCGTGCTTGAGCAGCCCTTTTATCTTCTGCCTTCCCTCAAAGGCCTGGCGCAACACGATCTCGACCTCCCTGCCCGTAAAACAGCGGTACTCGCGTGGCTTGCGCAGCACTCGCTGCAGCCCCGGCGATTCCACCTCGAGGTGGTAGCTCTCGCTTATCACATCTTCCACATCCAGGTGACGGCTTATCTCCTCGCTCATTTCCGCACATGTATCCACGTCTATGCCGCCTTCCCGGTCCAGGCATACCGTCACCACCAGCTTTTTCCCTCTGCGCTCCACATCCACCGACACCAGGGACAGCCCCGCCTCGTCGGTTATGGGCTCGATGAGAGCCTCCAGCCTGTGCTCTATGTCCTTGAGGGCGCCGCCGTGCATATCATCACCCCGGTTCCAAACAAAAAGTGGGCGCTCGCCCACTCGGCTCCCGGATTACGTACTTATATACGGATTATAACACAGCTTTTCTGCTGCAAGCAAATAGAGGTGCGCATTCCATAACCCCTTCTAGCAGGCAATTTCCTCGAACACGATCTCCTCGCGAGCCAGACAGCCCCGCTGCTTTCAGGTGGCGCAAGCCGCGGTGATCACGCCTACGTCAAGCCTGCTCCCGCTCCCGCATTGCTTCCTGGCCATCCATTACCCAACTACCACACTGAACCCCTCGCGCTTATAATATATAAACGTTATCGCCAGGACGAGGAAAGGAACGGGGATCTGCATGGATAAGTACGAGATGGGCAAGATAAGGAACGTGGCCCTTTTCGGCCATGGCGACGCAGGCAAAACTTCCGTTGCCGAGGCGATGCTTTTCAACGCCGGCACCATAAAGCGCATGGGACGCGTGGACGAGAAGAATACCGCGAGCGATTTCGACCCCGATGAGCAGAAGCGCGGCATCTCGGTGAAAGCGACCCCCCTGGCCTTCGAATGGAAAGCCCACAAGATTAACCTCATCGATACCCCGGGCTTTGCGGACTTCATAGGCGAGGTCATATCCGTGCTGCGCGTTATCGACAGCGCCGTGTTCGTCATCTCCGCCGTGGCCGGGGTAGAGGTGCAAACGGAATTGATCTGGAAGATGGCCGACGATTACGGCTATCCCCGCATCGTTTTCGTAAACAAGATGGACCGTGAAAACGCCAGTTTTCAGCGCTGCCTGGAGCAGCTAACGCAGCTCTATGGATCGCGCATCGTCCCCTTCCAGCTTCCTTTAGGGGAGGAGCACGATTTCCGCGGCGTGGTTGACCTTATCTCCTCTAAAGCCTACCTTTACGGCGAAGGCGGCAAAGCAAACGAGAGCGAAATCCCCCCCGAGATGGAATCCCGGGTCATGGAGGCCAGGGAGAGGATCATCGAGGGTGCGGCGGAGGCCAGCGATGAGCTCATGGAGCGCTATCTCGAGGGAGAGGAGCTCGAGGAGAGCGAGGTGCTTTCAGCCCTTCTCAGAGGGGTTTCGGAAGGAGCCATCGTTCCGGTATTGTGTGGCAGCGCCACTCACAACATAGGGATAGACCTTCTTTCCAACGCTATCATCAACTCATTGCCATCTCCGCAAAGGCTGCAGGAGATACGAGGGCATAAAAAGGGTTCGGAAGAAGAGATATCGTTTAAGGCTAGTCCGGACTCTCCGCTCGCCGCCCTCGTCTTCAGCACCATCTCCGACCCCTACGTGGGCAAGCTCACCTACTTCAGAGTGTTCTCGGGTTCCATAACCTCCGACTCATCGATATACAACTCCGTGCGCGACAAAGAAGAACGCGTCGGGCAGGCTTTCTACATCTGCGGCAAGAACCAGATCCCGGCGCGTGAGATCTCGGCAGGAGATATCGGCGGGGTGGCCAAGCTCACCGAGACCTCCACCGGAGACACCCTGTGCCAAAAAGAGAACCCCATAGTTCTGCCCCCCATTGAGTTCCCGGAGCCCATCATGTCCCTGGCGGTGGAGCCGAAGACCAAAGGCGACGAGGACAAGCTCTCCGTGGCCCTTGCCCGCCTCAGCGACGAGGACCCCACCTTCAGCGTTCGCCGCGACACCGAGGTGAAGCAGACGATCATCTCGGGCATGGGAGAAACCCACCTGGATATCATGATGGAGCGTATGTCGCGCAAGTTCGGGGTCAACGTGAACACCGACCTGCCCAAGGTTCCATATAAAGAGACCATACGCAAAAGCGCAAAGGCAGAGGGCAAACACAAGAAACAGACGGGTGGCCACGGCCAGTTCGGCATCGCCTGGGTGGAAATAGAGCCGCTGGAAAGGGGCGGGGGCTTCGAGTTCGTGGACAAGATCGTGGGTGGCGTGATCCCCAAACAGTTCATCCCCTCGGTGGAAAAGGGCATCCGCAAGGCTATGGAGGAGGGCCAGCTGGCGGGTTATCCCATGGTCGACCTGCGGGCTACCGTGTACGACGGCAAATACCACCCCGTGGATTCCTCCGATATATCCTTTCAGATCGCGGGGTCCCTCGCTCTGCGCAACGCGGTGGCGGAAGCCGATCCCTACCTTCTAGAACCCATCATGAACGTGGAGATCCTGGTCCCCGAGGCCTACATGGGAGACGTCATGGGCGACCTCAACGCCAAGCGAGGCCGCATCCTCGGCATGGAGTCGGAGGGTGGGCTGCAGCTGGTGCGAGCGCAGGTGCCCATGGCGGAGATGCTCAGGTATTCCATCGACCTGCGCTCCATTACCGGCGGTCGCGGAACCTTCCGCATGTCTCTTTCCCATTATGAGGAGGTGCCGTCCCACATCGCCGCCAAGATCATTGAGGCCGCCAAGGAGGAGAAAAAGGAGAAGGATTGACGTAGGCCAAGGGCCGCGGGAGGAAAGCGAAGACCTCCCTTAAATGCGATCTTGCCTCATCCCTCTTCCTTCTTTCCCGTGCTGTCATGCGACCAGCCCGCCGTCCTTGTTCGCCATGTTCTGATGCCGAGCATATTTACTTGGGAAAAGCAGGCACGATAAAGCGTCCCTCTTGGGGTCGTCTCAGGAATGCGAGCGCATTAGGGCGGCGGGCGAGATGCCCTAATCAGTGTCTCCCCTTGCGAGAACCGATTCCAGTCCTTGCCGGAGTCGGGCGTAGTTGTCCTCAACGCTCTCCGGCATCACCTTGCATTCCCCCAGCACGGGCATAAAGTTTGTGTCACCTTCCCAGCGTGGCACCACATGCAGGTGGAGGTGTTCGTCGAAACCCGCCCCTGCTACCTTTCCCAGGTTCATGCCGAGGTTGAAGCCCTGGGGCTGCATCTCGTTGCGGATGGCGCGTATTGCCAGCGCCGCCAGCCGCATGATCTCAGCCGCTTCCTTTTCGTCGAGTTCTTCCAGCTTTCCCACATGACGATATGGGGCAACCATGACGTGTCCGGTATTGTAGGGATAGAGGTTCATGATTATAAAGGCCGTCTCTCCCCGATGCAGTATCAACGAGGCCGCGTCGTCCCCTGCCCGCGGTTTCGAACAGAAGATGCATTCGTCATCCCTGCGCTTCTCTATATCACTCAAGTATGCCATCCTCCAGGGACGCCACATCCTTTCCATGGCCGCACTCCCTTATGCTTCATGTCTTTTACAGGAATCACCCCCCTGAAGAGAGGGGGTTTTGGACCTCGAGTTATTTCGTGGTGGTGCGGAAAGCCCGCGCAACTTCCCATATTATCGCTTTTGCTGTGCCACTCTTCATGCATTTCATTCCCAAACGGCATGGGGGCTTCTCTCTTTCGCCATCTCTACAAGCCTTTCCACCACCTCGGAGAGAGGTACGTCTCGCACGTCCCTGCCCGTGCGATCCCTTACCGAAACCGACCTCGCCTCCGCCTCCCTGTCCCCTACCACCATGGTAAAAGGGACCTTCTGCATCTGCGCGCGGCGGATCTTCATGTTCACCGTCTGGCGGTCATCATCCACCTCCGCACGGAGGCCCCTTTCCTCTAACAACCGGGCCACCTCCAAGGCATAATCAAGGTGGCGGTCGGCCACGGGCACTATCACCGCCTGCACCGGGGACAGCCACAGGGGAAGCTCTCCTGCGTAATGCTCAAGGAGCACGCCGTAAAACCTTTCGATCCCCGCCAGAACCACGCGGTGTATCATCACCGGACGGTGCGGTCGGTTGTCGGGTCCCGTGTAAGTGAGGTCGAAGCGTTCAGGGAGATTGAAATCGGCTTGCACGGTCGGTCCCTGCCAGGACCTGCCGATGGCATCCTTGAGCTTCACGTCTATTTTTGGACCGTAGAAAACCCCCTCTCCAGGGTCCAGCGAGTATGCCATCCCCATGTCCTCGAGTGCTTCACGCAGGGCACCTGTGGCCTTCTCCCACAACTCATCGCTCCCAACCGATTTTTCAGGGCGAGTGCTGAGAAAGACCTCGAACTCCTCAAAGCCGAAGGTGCGCAGGGAATAAAAAGCGAATTCCAGACATTCCCTCACCTGCTCCTCCAACTGGTCCTCGGCGCAGATAATATGAGCGTCATCCTGGGTGAAGCCGCGTACGCGCATCAGGCCGTGCAGTACCCCCGACCTTTCGTAGCGGTAAACGGTCCCCAACTCGAAGTATTTAAGCGGGAGCTCTCT
>MU158548.1:0-1890 GCA_015711875.1 Candidatus Solincola jinzensis
ATGATCAAAGACTCCCCCGCCTCCAAACCCTGAAGCTCCTCGACCCTTCCCGGTTCGTATGCGGGGTCCGAGCTGGCGATAAGGTAGCCGTTGGGGAGGAAAAAGCTCAGACGTTTTATGCCGGGGATCTTTATCCCCTCTTCGGTCAGGTCCCGCTTCACTTGCTGGAAGGTCGGGTCGGCGCGGTAGAGAACCTCCGCCGCCCCCGCGATCATGGACATCTGCCGCTCCAGGGTGGGAACCCAGACCTCCTCGGCTATCAGCTCTATGTCGTGACTGATGTTGGTGAGGTTCTCATACACCTGCTCCGTAAGGGAATTGCGCGCTATGCGGTAGGATGCGGCGCCCACCAGTACCCCCGCCGTGGTCCCGGCCAGGAGGATGACCACGAAAGCGCGGCCGCGCATGCCGGCGAAGAAATCACGCAACGCTCTCATCGCGTCCCTCCGCGATCGCGGGCCGTCCCCAGATGATCCCATTATAAGATAAGCTCCGGGGCCCATGCCGCGGCGGAGAAGCTCGCCACCGAACGCATGCCTTGATGCCGCATTCCACGTCACCCCTGCCCCCTTGCCACGGCAGGGGGCCAAACCTCCCTGAGGCAGCAGCGCATGGACGCCGCATGCCGGCGTGGCGCCAGTCCCCTTAAAAGGTTTACACGCCCGCCGGTCTATAATGTAAATATGGGGCTTTCAGGGCATGGGACCGAAACCCAGGAAGGTTGGCGCCGAGCTGGGAAAAACCGGTAAGCAGGCCAAGGCCGAGGGCAGGGGGATCGCTAAGGAGCGCGATCTTCCGCGCAGGCGGTGGCCGTGCGCTTTATCTCCCGGAGGTGGACGTTGGCGGAGATGAGGGTGGGCACATCGGGGTGGCACTATCCCCACTGGAAGGGGGTTTTCTACCCCCGGGAGCTGCGCAGCGGCGAGTGGCTTCCCTTCTACGCCTCGCGCTTCGATACGGTGGAGATCAACAACTCCTTCTACCGCCTGCCATCGCGCGAGACCTTCTCCGCCTGGGCGCGCAGCGTGCCGAGCGGCTTCGTCTTCGCCGTCAAGGCGAGCCGCTTCATCACCCACCTCAAGAAGCTGAAGGAGCCCGGTGACGCCCTTTCGGCCCTTTTGGGCAACGCCTCGGGCCTGGGCGACAGCCTGGGTCCCATACTCTTCCAGCTGCCCCCGCGCTGGAAGCGGGACACCACCCGCCTCGCCGCCTTCGCCGAGGCCCTTCCCCCTGGCTACCGTTACGCCTTCGAGTTCCGCGACGAATCCTGGCTGCACCCGGAGACGTACCGCATCCTGGAAGATAAAGGAATGGCGCTCTGCATCGCGGACTCACCCTCCTTCCCCCGCTCGCGGCGCCTCACCGCCCCCTTCGCCTTTCTGCGCTTTCACGGCGGTGCGGTGCTCTACGGCTCCAAGTACTCGCAAAAGGAGCTTCGGGGTTGGGCGTCCTTCGCGCGCTCCCTCTTGGAGAGCGGCATCGACGTTTACGCATATTTCAACAACGACGCCCGCGGGTACGCCGTGGAGGACGCCGCCCTTTTCCGAGAGCTGACTGGAGGACGTCGGGGGAGGCCGTGAGCAGCATGCCCATGGTGAAGCGTGCCCGGGCCCGGAGGCAAAAAGGGGCGTCCTCGATGGAAACAATTGCCAAGTCGCCTCCGCATGGGGAAGGGCCTGCCGCCAACCGACCCATGGCTTCCTCCCCGACCCCTTACCCGCCGCGCGGGAAAGACCTTTAGGCTGGCCCCCAGCCGGAGGTCACCCCCGGTCGCCTTTTCAGCCCTTTCTGGCCAGTTTGCGGCCCAACTCCTCCAGGCGCCGGAGGTCTTCTTCCCGGATGACGGGGCCCTTCCAGAGGCTCAAAGGAGCGCCCGCCCTCACGGCCACC
>MU158548.1:1900-6214 GCA_015711875.1 Candidatus Solincola jinzensis
TGCGCAGCAGGCGTCCCATGCGCCGCACCGTAGCCTTGCCCCTAAACCCGGCGTAGGAGGAAAAGGAAGAGGCGGTCTTCCCCTTCAACGCCTTTTTGTCCAGGCTCTTGAGAAATCTCTTCACCGCCCGCGCGGGCTTGGCTCCCCGGGTGGGGCTGCCCACGGCGATGATGTCATAATCCGCCAGCTCCTCCGGCCTGGCCTCGCTTATGCGCTTGACCGTCGGCTTTACCCTGCGCGACTCCAGGCCGCGGGCCACGGCATCAGCCGCGTCCGCCGTGTGCCCGGTCTTGGTGTGGTACAGGACCAGTGCCCTCTTCTTCCTCAGCAGCATGGCGACCTCCTTCCCGCGCAAACCGCCTGTTGGCCGACTTGAGATGGACCGCGGGCCGATGCACCAGGTTTTCACCACGCTATCTTACCCAACCCGCCCCGGGCCCAAACCCGGGATGGCCTCCCCGCCACCCCCTCTCATCAGGCCCGCGCCGCGGTCTTCCGTGAACCGGGAAAACGCTTTTCGGTTCGTCCTGGAGCGCGGCGCGTCCGGCGGGTTTGGTCAACCTCCTGCCTCTCCCAGCGGCAGGGAGAAGGCGATGACGGTGCCGTAGCCTCTCTCGTCCTCTATCCATACCTCACCGGCGTGCGCCTCCACGAAGGTACGCACGATATACAGTCCCAGGCCCAGGCCGCGCTCCATACCCTCGGCCTTGCTCTGGGTGAACTTCTCGAAAAGCCGGTCGCGCTTCTCGGGCGGCACCCCAGGGCCCATGTCCTTCACCTTCACCACCGCCTCGCCGTCACGCACATCGGCGGTGACCGTCACCGGCGCGTCCCCGGGGCTGAAGCGGAAGGCGTTGTCGAGGAGGTTTATCACCACCTGCTTTATCTTGTCCCAGTCCGCCTCCATCTCCAGGCTGCGCAGCGAGGTCAACAGCTCCATGGGGTGGGCTCCGGGCGCCATGGCCATCTCCCTGGTGACATCCCTCAGCACCGCCACCAGGTCCCCCCTCTGGCGGTGGAGGAAAAGGCGCTCCGAATCGATGCGGCTCATGCCCAGCACGTTCTCCACCATGCGGTTGAGTCGGTTGCACTCCCGCAACACATGATCGATGCACTCCAGCTTGCGCTCGTCGGACATCTTCTCCCAGTGATCCTTGAGAGCGGCGGCGTAGCTGTAGATCACCGTGAGGGGGGAACGCAACTCGTGCCCAACCACCCCCACCAGCTCCGTCTTGAGGGTATCCAGCTCACGCAACCTGCGGTTGGCCTCCTCCAAAAGGAGGTTTCTCTCCTGCAGCTCCCTCTCCATCTTCCTCGCCTCGGTGACGTCGCGCGCTATCACCAGCGCCACCCCTTCCTCGCCCCGCAGCCGCGTGGCGGTGACCTGGAGTATGAGCGGCTTGCCGTCAGGGCGGTTGAGCGACACCTCGAGGTAGCGGATCTTCTCGCCCGCCATGCCCCTTACCACCGCGTCGGCCACCCTGGCCTGGTCCTCGGGAGAGAGGAAGCGCTGGTAGCCCCGACCGAGAAGGTCCTTCACCCTGAAGCCCTCTATCTCCTCTCGCTCCGTGGATACGGCCAGGATGTTCCCCCCACGGTCGATGGTCAGGAGGACATCGAAGCTGCTCTCGGTGAGACGGCGGAAAGCGGCCTCGGCGTCCTCGAGCTTCCTCTCCCTCAGGCCCAGCTCCTCCAGGGCTTTCAGATGTTCCTTGCGCTCGCGCAGGAAACCGGCGAAGACGATGTCATACCCGAAGAAAAGCTCGAACGCCAGCATGCCGTAGGTCTGGCTGTTGAATTCCGGCCTGCCCAGGATGATCATCAGAAGCTGCAGCCAGGCGCCCAGGGCTATGGAAAACGCTCCCAGGAAAGCCAGGGCCAGCTCCCTTTTGCGTTCGCGGAAATAGAAGCGCGCCACCATGGCCAGGCCGATGGCGATAACCATGCTGAAAAAGGCGCCGTACAGAACCTGCCAGGCCCGGGAACGTATCAACCACCCCGTGAAACCGGCCACGATAAAAAGGGCCATGGCAGGGTAGGCGGCGGCCCACAGCAAGCGCGGTTCCCGTCTCTCGCGAAAGAGGTAGGCGACGATGAAATGAAAGGAAAGCGCGATGGCCAGGGCGCCCGCGCTCCATCCCGTCGCGTTAACCCAGAAGGCGGTGGACAAGGCGGGGTCCGCAAACTCGAAGGCCTTCCAGGCCGCCAGGCTCATGCACAGCAGCCCGAAAAGGCGCGCGATGCGGTTCCGCCACCCCCCGGCAAGCGCCATAAGGCCCAGCAGAACCGAGCCGACCACGACCGCTATCTCCACCAGGCCACCGGCGTCAAGCGTGATCTCCAACGCCGCCCCCTTACGGCTTACCCGCCGCCGCGCCATCCCTTTCACGGAGGGCGCGTCCGCTCAGGCATCCAGGCTTCTGTTTCTCCCGCAGGATCCCGGGCTCCTAGCTCGCAACAACCATGAGGCGCGCCCGTCCGTAAATCCTTACCGCCGACCCTGCACCCCATGCGATGAACGCGTTTCCGGCCAGCGCGGCACAAACCGACAGTCCCGGAACCCGGCTCCCGCGGCGCCCACGCAGGCCGCCCCTTTTTCCCCGGGCTCTGTCATAAATTTTACTAGATAAGGAAGCCCGGGCTGAACTCCCGGGCTCTTTTCCCGCCAACAGGACAGGGGAAAACGGTTTACGCGCTCAGGGACAGAGGCAGGCTTAGAGCAGCCGGAAACCACCGGGCGATGGGACCATCCACTCATTCCGGCGGGCGACCCGGATGCGCGCGAGCGGACGCGAAAAAACGTGCCGCCGCCCTAACCGAAGTCCTTGAGGATAAAGTCGCCGGCCACCATCCCCGACCCGATGGTGGGCGCCACCCCGCCTCCCAGGTGGGTGGAAGCGCCGGTGAGATAGAGCCCTTTCAACACCCGCGAGCGCGCGCTGGGGCGGAAAGCCGCGGAACAGGTGATGTCGCTCTGCAGCCCGTACACGGCGCCGCGCGGGTGCAGAAGCAGGCGCTCGAAGTCCTTGGGGGTGTTGACCTTGGCCACCTGGATATGGTCGCGCAGCTTGAGGTTGAAGTTCTTCTCCAGCAGCCCGAGCATGGTCTCCAGGTACTTCTCCTTGTCGCGGTCCCAGTCCCCGTCCGCGAGTTCATAGGGCGCGAAGGACACCAGGTTGAGGCAGTGGTGCCCCTCAGGGGCCAGGGAGGGATCAGCGTGGGTGGGCCAGGAGATGAGCATGAAGCCGCCGTCGGGCACGCGGTTGTTTAGGTAGTCCTCGAACCAGATGCGGTTCATCTCGTCCAGGGTGGCGTAGCAGAAGGAATGGTGGGCGTCGAGGTCGGGCGCGGCATCCAGCCCCAGCATGATCATGGGAGCGGGGATGGACACCTCATAGCTCTTTATGGCCCGCTTCGCCCAGGCCGGCAGCTTTTCCTCGCCCACCAGCTCCAGGTAGAGGGTCTTGGCGTTGATGTTGGACACCACGACATTGGACCTTATCTGGGTGCCGTCGGAGAGCTCCACGCCGCAGGCGCGCCTGCCATCGGTAAGGACTTTATCCACGCGCGAGTTGAAGCGTATCTCCCCACCGAACTGCGAGAAGGCGTCGGCAATCCCCTGGGGGATGCCGATCATGCCGCCGCGTGGGTAGAAGATCCCCTCGTGCTCCGAGTAGGCCAGGAAGGCTACGTAGCCGGGACAGAGAGCGGGGGGAAGACCCACGAAATAGGACTGGAGGCTCATGGATGCCCGTACGGTGTCGTTCTTGAAGAACTTGCAGAGCACGCTCTCGAAATTGAGCACCATGTACTTGAGGTATTTGGCCAGCTTGGGATTGGCCACCGCCACCCGCAGCATGTCCTTCATGGTGCCCATGGACTCCGACATCACCTTGCCGAAGGCGAAATTGATGGCCTCGGACCCCACCTCCGCGAAGCGGTCCCAGGCCACCGCGTCCTCAGGCGAGAAGCTAGCGATGACCTCACGCGTGCCCTCCACGCTCACCGGGTAGGAGAAACGCCTCCCATCGGCGGTGAAGAACCCGTAGATGGGGTCGATGGGGATGAAGTCGATGAAATCCTCGGTCCTCTTTCCCAGTTTATGGAACAGGTCGTCGATGACCCATTTGAGCTCCACGATGCTGGCCCCGATGTCGAAGCGGTAGCCTTGATAGTCAAAGGAGGAGCAGCATCCCCCCACCTGCCCGGTGTTCTCGAGCACCAGCACCTTAAACCCGTTGCGTGCCAGCACCGAGGCGCATGAGAGCCCGCCCAGGCCGGCGCCGATGACCACGGCATCGTAATCCATCGCCG
>MU158549.1:0-2555 GCA_015711875.1 Candidatus Solincola jinzensis
GGATTCACGGCCAGCGAGACCCCGCGCAAGACCCATTCCCCGCTTCCGTAACGGAATGAGATCTCTCTGGCCTCAAGCGGCATGGTGGCACCTCACCCATCCCCCGCGCAGCTCGCGCTCGTGCGGCCTCGCGGCAAAGCAGGTCTCCGTGGCCATATGGCACCGCGGGGAGAACAGGCACCCCGCGGGCAGCCTGTCCGGCGTGGGCTGGTTTCCCGGCACGGCGTGGAACCCGTTCGAGGGCAGAGCCATCCACAAGGCCCTGGTATAGGGATGCCGCAGTTCGCTGCCGTCGCCGTGAAAATCGCTCGCTCTGGCCTCCTCCAGGGTGGTCCCGGCGTAAAACACCGCCACGCGGTCGGAAACAACCAAGGCTTGTTCCAGATCATGGGTTATGAGTATCACCGCCCGTCCCTCATCGGCCATCTCGCGCAGGTGCCCCAGCGCTTCCCTCACCGCGGCCTCGTCAAGGCCGGGCGTGGGCTCGTCCGCCACGATGAGGCGGGCGCCTCCCACGGTGGCCGAGGCCACCAGCACCCGCCTCGCCATCCCCCCGGAAAGTTGGAAAGGGAACTTGCGTTCCGTTCCCTCCGGAAGGCGGTAACGCTCGAAAACGGCGCGTAACCTCTTTTCCCTTTCCCGCCTATCCTTCCCCTTGACCGGGACCTGCGAACCTACGCGCATAAGGGGGTTGAGGAACTGCACCGACTGAGGCACGAAGGCGATCTCGCGACCCCGAAGCCTCTCCATCCTTTCCGGCGTCAAGGGCTGACCGCCATAGAAGACCTTCCCGGAGTACCGGGCGTTGCTGGGAAGTATTCCCAATATAGAATGGGCCAGGAGGCTCTTGCCGGAGCCGCTTTCGCCTACCACTGCCAACACCTCGCCCTCGTACACCGCCAGGTTGAGGTCCACGATGGGCGAAACCGTACGCTGTCGCAGGCCCTTCGAATACTGCACGAAGGAGATGGCCAGTTCCCTGACCTCGAGGAAGGGAGGACCTTCCCGCATATTCGCATGCTCCTCCGGGAGGCCGTCTTCGGCTATGATCGATCCCTTGTCGGAGATGGTTTCCCCCACAAGCGGCGGTGACTCTAGTTCTGCCTTTACTTCTTCGACCGCCTCTTTTTCGCTCCGCATGTTGACCACCACCTCGCTATGCGACATGCGCTTCCGCGCGCTCTTTCCAAGACCGCTTCTTCGTCATTCAGCGTCGAAACCCGCACGCTGGATATCCACGGCTCTGCCACCATATCAGCGCCTGCAACGGGATGGATCATCTCCCGGCCTTCATCCCTCGCGAGAAGCCGGTAGGCGCGCTCTCACTATGCTCCGGCGCCGCGCCCTTCAGGCCGGACATCCCAAAGTAACCCGCGCCCCCAATCCGTCACCTCTTCCGCAAACGCCACTCCCTTGCCGGAAGCCTTTTCTCAAAACCTCCGCGCCATGCCCTGTCGCCGAGCGCCGCCCGCCGAACCTTGTCGTCCACAAACACCGCCTTTATTCATGAGCGGTGTGGGGGTTCAGTAAGGCGCGCAGGTTATCGCCCAGCGCGAAGATGATCCCTACCAGCGCCACCAGCGAGATCCCGGGCATGAGGGCCAGCCACCACTTCCCCGCAGTGAGGTAGCGCATGGCCTCGGAGAGGATGATCCCCACAGCCGGACGATGCGGTGAAAGCCCAAAACCCAGAAACGTTATGGAGGCCTCGTGGAGTATAGCGTGTGGTATCAGCAGCACGAACCCCACGATTAGCTGAGGCACAAGATGAGGCAGGAAATGCTTCCTGGCTATCCACCAGCGAGAGCGCCCGAAGTGCGGCGACGCCTGTATGTACTCCGCCGAGCGCAGTTGCAGTACTTCCGCGCGCACCACGCGCGCCAGGCTGGGCCAGTGGGTCAACGCCACTCCCACCACCACCGCTACAAACCCTCCTCCCAGGACGAAAGCGATAAGGATCAGGAAAACCAGGTGGGGCAGGCCGAGGAAGAAATCCACCAGCCATGAAACCACCGCGTCCGCCGCCCTCACCCCGGAGGCCGCGAGAAGGCCAAGCGCGAGGGCGATGATGACGCTGAAACCCGAGGCGAAGACGCCCACCCCCAGGCTGATGGTCAAGCCCTTGACGGTGCGGACCAGCATGTCCCGCCCCAGCCAGTCGGTCCCGAATGGATGGCTTAGGCTTGGGGGGATGTCCCGAGCGTCCAGGTCAGTGGCAAGGCGCGCGTCGCTTATGGCAAAACTGGACACGATCACCAGGGCGATGACGGCGGTAAGCAGGAAGGTTCCGAGCAGCACGCGTTGCCTGCGGTTGAGCTTAGGGATGCGGAGGGCAGGTCTTGCCACGGCCACCTGGCCATCCTCTCCGGACAGCCGCCTCAAGACAGATCCCGAAAAACGGGCATTTCCACCCCTCCCGCCATCTCGGTGCATAAGGCGGCGTGACAACCTGCCAATAAGAGATATAAGCCCTCTTTTCATGATGCCAGCGTGTCACTCCAGTCGCTTATTCCCCCGGGATGTAGTGGCACTGCCTTCCAAAGCACGCCACCTTG
>MU158549.1:2565-6179 GCA_015711875.1 Candidatus Solincola jinzensis
GTGTGCTCTTCCGATCTACCTTGGCGCCGGAAAGCCAGCCGCGCAAAGCACTCTCTTCCGGTCCGCGCGCCGCGCCTAGCTGGTTGAGCGCCATCTCCCAGGGCTGGATCACGCCCTGCGCGCGCTTTCTTCAGAGGCGTCAGGCGCCCGGCTATAAGTGGATGTACCGCCTTTGTGCCGTCGTATGTCACAGATATTGGAGCATGCCGTTGGGCTGATCCGCCCGCTATAGAGTAACGGTCTTCTTTGCTCATGTCGCTGTATTCTCCTAAATACGGCACACTCCGCAAGGCAGCACTCAGGATATCGGGAATCACTGCCATTTCGGTATCTTCACCCGCCCGCCGTCCGTATTAGTGTCCATCTTATTCCGCGTGCTCATAGGAAAGCTCCCTGGCTTTAACCCGCTTCACCTCGCGAATTCTGGGGTCTATCAGCAGATAGACGGCGTCGGCAATAAGGTTGCCAGCGAAAACGAACAGCGCCCCGAAGATAACCGCCCCCAGCAGAAGGGGCACGTCGCCCCGCAACGCCGACTGCACCGTCGCCTGTCCCAGTCCCGGGTACGTGAACACCGTCTCCACCAGAACCGACCCGCCGAAAAGCTCAGAGAATGATGCGAAGAGCAGGGTGACGGCGGGGAGCGCCACGTTGCGCGGTATATGGCGTAAGACGATGGACCGCTCTGATTCGCCTTTGGCGCGCGCGAAGAGCACATACTCGCTGTTCAAGGCCTCCACCACCTTCTGGCGCGTGAAAAGGGTGATGTTCGCCACCCCCAGCATGCTCAGGGTCAAGGCGGGCAGGATGAGGTGGTGCAGGCGGTCGAAGAGGGACACCTGCGAGGACTCGACTCCCACCGGGACCGCCAGCCCTATGGGAGCCCAACCCAGCCAGACGGAGAAGATGATGAGCATGAGGATGGCCAGCCAGAAAGCGGGAGTGGAGGCGATGACGAAACAGTACCAGCGCACGGCGCGGTCCAGCATGCCACCATGTCTCGCTCCCGCCAGCAGGCCCAGGCCCATGCCGATCACCCCCGATAGCGCCCACGCCGTCATCATCAGTAACAATGAGGCCACGAAACGATCGCCGATGACCTCCAGTACCGGGCGGCGGTAGATCATGGAAGTCCCGAAATCGCCGTGGATGATGGCGGAAAACCAGCGCAGCAGCCGCGTGGGCGCGGGATCGTCAAGCCCCCAGTATTCCTCGATCTGCTGCCTCTGTTCCGGGCTTACCAGGTTCATGTCCGCCCCCACGTATGCCCGTACCGGGTCGATGGGGGATTTACTCACCAACAGAAATGAGAAGAGGACCAAGGCCACCAGAAGGGTGGCCAGTCGCAAGGCGCGTCCCGCGAACAGCAGTAAGGCGTTTCTCAACAGCGTTCCTTCCTCTCTCGCGGGCACCGGCATGGCCCGCCCGCCACACGCAGGCGGGCCCGCTGCCGGCCTGCCCGAAAAAGCCCTCTACCCTATTCCTTCCAGCGCCACTCCACGATGTTCGCGGTGATGGGCCAGCCGTGTCCGTGGGGCTCGATGCGGTTCTTCCCCGTGTCCAGCTTCTCGTTCACGAAGTAGCAGTGATCGAGGTTCACCAGCCAGGCCCATGGCGCGTCGCCCTTCGCCGAGAGCCCGGTCTCGCCGTCCCACTGCGCCTTCTTCCAGTACTGCAGCGATTCCTCCTCGCTTCCGGCCGCCAGCGCCTGGTCCATGTAGGCGTCCACCTTGGTGTTCTGGTAGAAATTGGCGTTGTACCATTCCACGCCGCGGTACTTGCCATGGTAGATGTTGTACATCTCCATGGGGGTATGGCTTCCCCAGCCGAAGAGTATGGCGTTGGAGTGCATGAGGCGCTCTATGTCGTCCCAGCTCTTCCCCTCCACCTTCATCTCGATGCCCGCCTTTTTCACCATGTCCGCGGCCGCCATGGCCAGAGACTGCCGTGTCTGGTCTGAGGAGGGATAGATGAGGGTGAAGCTGGCCTTGAGAGCTCCCTTCTCCACGATGCCGTCCCCGTCGGCGTCCTTCCAGCCCCCCTCCTCGAGGATCTTCTTGGCGCCCTCGATGTCGGCGTCCTTGATCACCGTCTCCGGGTTCCACCACGGCAGGTTGTCGCAAACGGTGTAAGCCGGCGTGCCATACCCCTTGAGCACCCCGTCCACCAGAGCCTTGCGGTCCACGGCCACGTTTATGGCTTTGCGGATGGCGAGGTCGCTGGTCACGTCGTTACCCACCGGGTTGCCCTGCTCGTCCGTAGTGCCCGCCTTCACGTAAGGGAAGCAAATACCGCGGTTGTCCACGCTCGGGACGTCCAGAAGCCTCATCCCTGGAACGTCGTTCGCCGCCAGGGTGTGGGGGACGACGGCCATGTCCACCTCACCCGCCTGGGCGGCGGCGAAAGCCGCGTCCTCCTCCAGAAAAAGGAAGGTGATACGCTTGAAATAAGGCTTCTTGCCGTAATAGAGGGGGTTGGCCTCCACGATCATCTGCTGGCCACGGTCCCACTGCACCAGCTTGTACGGGCCAGACCCTATGGGATTGAAGGCATAATCGTCGCCGTGGGCGTGCTTGGGAACAATACCCAGCGTGACGAGCAGATTCACGAAGGTGGACATGGGCTCCTTGAGGGTGAATACCACCGTGCGGTCGTCCTCAGCCTGTGCCTTTTCCATCACGCTGAGGTCCACCACCGAGCCGCTCTTGGCAGCGGTCTCGAAGGTGTACACCACGTCCTCGGCCGTCAGCGGCTGGCCGTCAGAGAACTTCACGTCGTCACGGATCTTCACCGTGTAGGTGAGGCCGTCATCGCTCACCTCGTAAGCGGTCGCGAGGTCGTTCACGATCTCCAGGTCGTCGTCACGGGCGAGCAGGGTGCTCTGGAAGAGCGGAGACCCGTAGCGCCCCCACCCCGTGGTGGGGTCATAGCCCTCTTCCCGTTCGCCGCCCAGGGCCACCACCAGCTCGTCCCGCTTCTCCGTGCCCGTTGAGGTTCCCTTGCCGCCGCAACCGGCGAAGACGGAAGCCAGCAGGACGGCGATAAGCGGTAGCGCCAGGATGTTTGCCCATCCGCGCAAGCCGACTCTAGAACTCCTGGTCATCCCTTCCATGACAACGCTCCTCCTTCCATGGCTTTTCTCCTACCGGAACCGGCCGAAGCCGTGCATTTCGCGCTCCCGGCACCCCTTGCCTTCACGCGAGTGGTTTCGCACGCCGACATGGTCTCAAAGCTCAAATCTCTCTATTCTCTTAACTTTCGCGCTCGTACTGTTCCCTAACCTCCGTGCCGTCGCCTTCCTCTAGAGGCGTCGCCAGCTAAAACGCGCGCCGTCCTCAGCTCCTGTCTCCCGAGGGGCAAGCGCCCGGCGAATCAAGCCCGTCTCGCACGGATCCCGAACCGGGCTTAAATCAAAAAGCGCCACTAGCTCTTTTCCCTTCCGGGAACGACCAGCCTTCGTGGCGCTTTTCTTCTGTCGCGTTTACTGCGACCCTGAACGCCCTTGCTTCTGCGGGAGCGCTCACTATGTTCATCCGTCGGCGTGAAGCGCGCTCGCAATACCGCATTCGGCGCGCTTCTATATCTCCTTCGGGAATAAGCAAAGGCCACGAAGC